>CAZLFW010000158.1:0-4059 GCA_964559045.1 uncultured bacterium | reverse complement strand
CTCATACTCAACATGGGCTGTCGCTATTGTTATACCTCTTTCTCTCTCCTCAGGTGCATTATCTATCTGATCAAATGATTTGTATTCAGCCAATCCCTTCGTTGTCAATACTTTCGTTATCGCTGCCGTTAATGTTGTCTTACCATGGTCAACGTGACCTATCGTCCCTATGTTTACGTGGGGCTTCTTCCTTTCATACTTTTCTTTTGACATCTCTGCCTCCTAAAACTTATTTATTTTTATTTGTTTTTTATCAATTCTTCCGCAATATTCTGAGGAACAGGCTCATAATGAGAAAATTGCATTGTGTATGTAGCCCTTCCTTGAGTTAAACTTCTCAAAACCGTAGAGTATCCGAACATTTCCGACAAAGGAACATTAGTTTTTATTATCTGAAGATTAACCCTTGAGTCCATTCCTAAAACCTTGCCTCTTCTACTGTTAATGTCTCCTATAACATCTCCCATATATTCTTCGGGAACAGTAATCTCCACATTCATAATAGGCTCTAAAATTATAGGCTTGCATTTTTTAGCACCTGCCTGAAATGCTTGTGAGCCTGCAATTTTAAATGCCATTTCAGATGAGTCAACCTCATGATACGAGCCGTCAAACAAAGTAACTTTAACGTCTACCATTGGATATCCTGCAACAATACCTCTGTCCATTGCCTCTTTAACACCTGCGCCAACAGCAGGTATATATTCCTTTGGAATAACACCTCCAACTATTTTATCAACAAACTCAAATCCAGAACCTGGCTCAAGAGGCTCCAATTCAAGCCAAACATGCCCGTATTGCCCTCTACCACCAGACTGCCTGATATATTTTCCTTCGATTTTCCCTGGTTTGGTAATTGTTTCTTTGTAAGCAACCTGAGGTTTGCCTACATTACAGTCAACCTTGAACTCTCTTTTTAACCTGTCAACTATTATTTCAAGATGAAGCTCTCCCATACCTGAAATAATCGTCTGTCCTGTTTCTTCGTCTGTTCTAACTTGAAATGAAGGGTCTTCCATGGCAAGTTTGCTCAAAGCCAAAGAAAGCTTTTCCTGATCATTCTTGGTTTTTGCTTCAATTGCAATGGATATAACAGGATCGGGAAATTCCATGGACTCTAATATAATGGGAGCTTTTCCGTCACAAAGAGAATCACCTGTGCCTGTGCTTTTCAGTCCCACTGCTGCACAAATATCGCCAGCATATACTTCTTTGATTTCTTCTCTTTTATTTGCGTGCATTTTAAGAAGTCTGCCTATTCTTTCATTCCTCGACTTCAATGGATTGTAAACAGTTTCTCCGCTTTTCAAACATCCAGAATACACACGTAAAAAAGTAAGCTGTCCAACAAACGGGTCAGTCATTATCTTAAAGGCAAGAGCTGAAAAAGGCTCGTTATCATCCGCTCTTCTTACAATTTCGTCTCCTTCGGGAGTTTTCCCTTTAACAGCTTCAATGTCAATTGGAGACGGCATGTAATCCACAAATGCATCAAGAAGAGGCTGAACGCCCTTGTTTTTAAAAGCTGAGCCGAGAAAAACAGGAATAACCTTTATGTCAATGGTAAGCTTTCTAATAATTTTCTTAAGCTCTTCAACGGTGAATTCGTCACCTTCAAGATATTTTTCCGCAAAATCATCGTCAAGGTCAGCAAGCATTTCAAGGATATTCTCTCGTCTCTCCTCGCAAATATCTTTCATATCTTCGGGAATATCTTCCTCAATAACTTTAAAACCTTTGCTATCTTCATCAAACAAAAGAGCTTTCATTTTAAGCAGATCAACCATTCCTTTGAAATTTTCTTCAGCTCCAATTGGAACCTGCAAAGGAAGAGGATTTGCACCGAGCCTGCTTTTCATCATTTCCACAACATTATCAAAATCAGCACCTATTCTGTCCATCTTATTTACAAATGCCATTCTCGGAACTTTATACTTATCTGCTTGTCTCCACACTGTTTCCGACTGAGGCTCCACTCCTCCAACAGCACAAAAAACAGCCACAGCACCGTCAAGAACCCTTAATGCACGCTCAACCTCTATAGTAAAGTCAACGTGCCCGGGAGTATCAATAATATTTATTCTGTGTTTGTTCCAAAAACATGTTGTAGCCGCAGAAGTGATGGTAATACCTCTCTCTTGCTCCTGAACCATCCAGTCCATTGTTGCGGCACCGTCATGAACTTCACCTATTTTATAATTAATACCCGTATAGTAAAGTATTCTTTCTGTGGTAGTGGTTTTACCTGCGTCAATATGCGCCATTATACCTATGTTTCTGCATTTATCAATTGGAACTTGTCTTGGCAACTTCTAAATCCTCCCCTACCACCTATAATGAGCAAAAGCCTTATTAGCCTCAGCCATTTTGTGAGTATCTTCTCTTTTCTTAACGGATACGCCTTTCTCATTGTATGCGTCCAATAATTCATTAGCCAATTTATCAACCATTGTTTTTTCTTTTCTTTTTCTTGAGTTGGCAACAAGCCATCTCATTGCAAGAGCATACCCTCTTTCAATTGGAACCTCAATAGGCACCTGATAGGTAGCACCGCCGACTCTTCTCGACTTTACTTCAAGTAGCGGTCTTACGTTATCTAGAGATTTTTTAAAAACTTTCATAGGTTCGTCATTAACTTTTTTGGAAACAAGCTCTATACTTTGATAAAAAATCTTTTCAGCCAGGCTTTTCTTTCCGTCAAGCATTAACTTATTGATAAACTTTGTTGCCAGCGTATCCTTATACACAGGATCCGGCAATGTTTTCCTTTTTTGAGCTCTTTTTCTACGTGCCATTTATAACCCCTCTTAATTACTTTTTAGGTCTCTTGCTGCCATATTTGGATCTTGCATTTTTTCTATCATTAACTCCTGCACAATCGAGAGTCCCTCTTATAATATGATACCTTACACCTGGTAAATCCTTAACCCTTCCCCCTCTGATAAGCACAACGGAGTGTTCTTGCAAATTATGACCTACTCCGGGAATATAGCTTGTCACCTCAATGCCATTGGTGAGCCTTACCCTTGCCACTTTTCTCAAAGCTGAATTCGGCTTTTTGGGAGTTGTAGTATACACTCTCGTGCAAACCCCTCTTCTCTGAGGGCAATTTTTAAGCGCCGGAGTGTTGCTTTTCTTAATAATTTTCTTTCTTCCTTCTCTCACTAATTGGTTTATCGTAGGCATAATACTCCTCTTATATATATTTTCCTCCGAAAAAGAGGAATAGGGCTTTATACTACTTTATATTTTTTGTCAATATTTATTTTAAATTTTTTTAAGATTTTTCCTTCTTATTTGAACTTTAAAACCTTTCCGAAATAATTTTTTTATGATACGTCGCTCCTTTAAAATACAAAATTTTCTTAACTCATATTATACAAGTTTACAGTTCAACGTTCATGGTTCAACGTTAAAAGATACTTTAATAACAACAATTTAAGAACGTTACAAATGTCATTTCAAGTAAAAAATTGTATTATAAATATAATTCTTCGCTTAAAATACCAACCGTAACATTTTCAACTATTTATTATTAAACTGCCCTTAAACATTGAACCGTAAATCTTACAAGCGGGCAACGGGATTTGAACCTGCGACTTTCAGCTTGGGAAGCTGACACTCTACCGCTGAGTTATGCCCGCAAGGTCATTGTCTATATTTAAAAAATTCTTATTTGTCAAGATTGAAAAAGTTCAGCATTTTTTAAGGCAGGATTATTTCTGTCCTTCTCCGATACAATTACCGCTTCAATGTTATCTATGGGCCATAACACCGAAATATCTTTATCATTCCAAATTATACCTCTTTCATATTCAGGTGCATATTCTTCTGTCATTTTATAATGTATTTCCGCCACATTCGACAAAGTCAAAAAACCGTGGGCAAATCCAGGAGGAATATACAACATTCTCTTGTTTTCAGATGATAAATTTATTCCCACCCATTTTCCGAATGTTTCCGAGTCTTTTCTTATATCAACTGCAACATCAAAAATCTCCCCGTTTATACACCTTACCAGTTTACCCTGAGCAAAAGGAGGGAGTTGGTAATGTAATC
>CAZLFW010000157.1:0-3911 GCA_964559045.1 uncultured bacterium | reverse complement strand
TAGAAAAAAACTGTCAATTGTTGTTTTAGTAAAATTTGAAGTAACAACTTTGTAAAAAACGTATGCTTTTTTAAAACTTCCTGAATTTCTATAAGTTTCGGCAATTCTGAAATTCAATGAGCCTTTGCTTTTGAAATTTTTATTTAAAAGTTCAAAATATATTTTCAATGCTTTGGAAAAATTAGTAAAATATTCGTAACATTCTCCTTCCATAAATTTTATTTCAGGAGGAATTTTTTTTAATTTTTTAATATTTTTAAGAGCAATTTTATAATTTTTTTCTCTTATCTCATTTCTAATCTTCTCAATTATAAATTCTTTGTCTCTCGGTTTTTTTGCAAGCATTTTATTCAGTAGTTTTCCAGCACTGGAAAAAAGATTAAGATTTTTATACGATAGATACACTTTTTTAAATGTTTTTAGAGGAGATAAATCTTTTGTTAAAATACTTCGGTATTTTTCAAAATAGTAGACAATTAAAGCGTAGTTCTTTTGAGCAAAAAGGTTATTGAAATATCCCACCAGAGAAGGTTTGATTTTTTTTCTGATATTTGCTTTTATTTTTGAATTTGGTAGTTGCTTGAAAAATTTTTCTATGTATTTTATGGCAAGTCCGTATTTTTTTTCCTTTAAATAGTAGTTGATGATTCTTGAAAAAGCTATCTGAGTCAGCTTATGATAAGGATAGTTGTCTATTATATAATTATAAGCTGTGTCAGGATTTAAAAATTTATAATATTTTTTTAACAGTTCTTTATCTTTGATATTTTTTATTCCTATATCTGCAAGTTCCATACGTGCAATAATTATATTGTCCTGATTTTTGCTGACATCTATAACTCTTTTGAAAACGTAAATTGCTGGTTCAAAATTTTTTTCTCTAATATAACTTTCTCCTATTTTTAAAAGCGCCAAGTCAAAATGAGAGCTTTTTGGGAAAAGTGTCCTTAGCTTTAAAAAATATTCTCTTGCTTTTAGATAGTTTTTTTTGTGAAAATAGGTATTCCCGAGATTATATAAAGTTTCCGGATCTTTTTCTATAAAAGAAGTATCTTTTTTAAGAGCTTCCAAGTATACTTTATAAGCTTCTTCAAACATGTTCAAGTGATAAAGAGAATTGGCAGTATAATAAATAGCTTTTAAAGCAATAATGGAATCAGGATATTTCAGCAAAATAGTTCTGAAATTTTTTAAAGCTGTGTCATATTTTTTCATGTTATAATAGATGATGCTTAATTCAAGAAAAGCTTTAGGCGTATAAATTGATTCAGGATAATATTTTGTTACAAATTTGTATGTCCCTGCTGCTTCTTCAAAAAAACCGAGAAGTTTATAGCAGTTTGCCATTTGAAAAGCTGCCCATGGCGCTTCGTCTGATTTGGGATATTTGGCAATAAGTTGTTGATACATGTTTTGAATGGTAAATACTTCCTGAGAATCCCTTTTTATTGATGCAAAAAAATAGCAATCTATCAGTCTGAATTGAGCTTTTACATTATATGGATTTGTTTTTTTTGTAGATGCTATCAATGATTTAAAAACAGCAATAGCTTCTGCAAATTTTCTCTCCGTCATGTAAGCAAGCCCTTGTTCGTAATAATTTCTTGCTTTGTTAATCTGTGCTTTTGTAACAATTTCTTTCACTTTCGGCTTGGGTTTATATTTCGGCTTAGGTTTGGGTTTTGGCTTCAGTTTAGGTAGCTGTTTTGTTTTTTTCAATGTTTTATTATCAGTTGCATTATCCTTCTTTTTAATTATCTTAACTGTTCTTTTTTCTATTTTGGGAATTTCAACAGGAGCAGTGGTAACTTTTATGTATAAAAGAGGAGGTTTTTCAGATTTGATTTCAGAATATTCCAAAATTTTCTTTTTAAAAATTATCCTTACAAAAAGGTTGGTTTTTATCTGCTTAACAGAAATAGAATCAATAATTACCGAAGGTATTTTCAAGTTTCCGTAAAAATTTTTTAAGTCAGTATTATCTATTGATATTTTAAGTGTATTGTTGTCAGTTGTAATATTGTAAAAAAGCGGAGGAGATACAAAATAGAGGACTATTCTTTCTTTGCTTGTTTTCGGAAAATCCTTATATTTTATATCAAGAAGATAATTGAGATTTTTTGATAAAACTATTGAAGGAATACAAATCAGAAAAAGAACCAGTAAAATTCTTTGCATATCACATTAAATTTTTTCTTTTAAGTTTTTCAATAAGTGTCGTCCTTTTCATATTGAGAAGTTTGGCTGCTTTGTCTTTTACTCCTCCTGTTTTTTCCAATGCTTGAAGAATAAGATTGGTTTCAAGATTTTCAATAACTTCTTTGAGGTTTATCCCTTCATCCGTAAGTTTCAGCATTGAACTGAGGTATTCTTTGTCTGAAACCTGAGGCTCATTTTTTATTTCAAAATTTGATTGAAACAATTTCGGAGGTATATCCGAAGGAAGAATATAACCTTCGTCTTTTAAGACAACTATTCTTTCAATTGTATTTTCCAATTCTCTAATATTGCCGGGCCATGAATAATTTTCAAGAATCCATAAAGCTTCATCTGAAAAACCCTTTATATCATTTGTTTTATCGAATTGTTTTAAAAATCTTTTAAAAAAATGTTTTACAAGCGGTTTAATATCTTCTTTTCTTTCTCGCAGCGGTGGAATGGTGACAGGGACAACGTTTAATCTGTAATAAAGGTCTTCTCTGAATTTTTTTTTCTTCAACGAGTTTTTCAAGGTTTTGATTGGTTGCAGCAATTATTCTTACATCTATTTTTATACTGCTGTTAGAACCTACAGGCTGAATCTCTTTTTCCTGAAGAACCCTTAAAATTTTCACCTGAAGAGGAAGAGGCATTTCTCCTATTTCATCAAGAAATATTGTTCCTTTGTCCGCTGCTTGAAATCGTCCTATTTTTTTGTTAACAGCTCCGGTAAAAGCACCTTTTGCATAACCGAACAATTCGCTTTCCAATAAATCTTTTGGAATTGCACCGCAATTTACCGGAATAAAGGGGCCTGAATTTCTTCTGCTCATTTTAAAAATGGCTTTTGCCACAAGCTCTTTCCCCGTTCCGCTTTCACCTGTTATTAATACTGTGGAATCTGATACAGCAACTTTTTTTATAAGAGAATATATTTGCTGCATTTGTTCACTTACACCCACCATATTACAGAAAGAGCTCTTTTTTTCCACCTGTGTTTGGGGAGCAGGCGATATTTCACTTATTTGAGAAAGCACTTTTTTTATGTTTTTATTAAAAGGCTCAAGAACAAAAGTGGTTGCACCCAAGGCAAGAAATTTTGTAACTATGGAAAGATTCTTATTGTCTATAATAGGTATAAATTTAACGTTGGGATATGCTTTGAAAATTGTTGAAATTATCTCCATATACGAATCTTCATTCTTTTCGTAAATAAAGAGCCAGTCAATATGACCAGCTCCGAGAATGTCATCAACTGAAGTCGTATAATCGTATTGAAAATCCAAATTTTTATTAGGCTGATAATTGTAAAATAAAATTTTCAATATTAAATCCTTGTATTACAACTCTTGTTTTGCAGCTTCGGTATTTTCATAAATAGGTATTATTTTATCCAATCTTGTTAATTTGAAAACTTCGTGAGGTTTTGATTTTAAGGAAGCAAGTGCAAATTTTCCGTTTTTGCTTTTTATTGATTTGAAAATGGACACTATAAAGCCTATGCCTGCTGAATCAATAAAATCAACATTGCTTAAGTCAAAAATAATTTCATTTGCATTTTCACCGTCAATAATCTCTTTAACGTATTTCCTTGCTTTCTCAAGGTCTGATAGTATCAGATTGCCGTTAAACTCAAAGATAAAAAGATTTCCTTCGGATATTTTGTTAACTTCCATAATCTCCTCCTTTTTAAAATAATTTAAATAATTAAA
>CAZLFW010000156.1:0-14407 GCA_964559045.1 uncultured bacterium | reverse complement strand
ATCAGGCTCGGTTCCTTTAACAAAGCATTCCATTCTCACATATTTTTTTGGAGTTGAATATGTGGCAAGCAGCCCGTTTCTAATATCAATTTTCTTAAAAATTATACCCTTGGGAATTGGAAACATATTGGGAGGAACATTTGCCAGTGCTTTTTTCATATAGTCAAGCCAAATGGGAGATGCGGCTCTCGAACCTGTTTCTTTTCTTCCTATAGGCTTCACTTTGTCGTATCCCACGTATACACCTGTTGCAACATCAGGCGTATAACCGAAAAACCACGCATCTTTATAGTCGTTTGTTGTCCCTGTTTTGCCTGCGCAAGGCTTGTTAAGGCTTCTGACTCTTCTGCCTGTTCCTCTTTTGATAACATCCTCCAAAACAGATGTTATCAAATATGCTATCTGAGGAGAAATAATTTCCCTTTTTTTTATAAATCCGAGTTTTAAGTCAAGTTCATCCATTTTAAAATTATTTTCAATTATGTTTCCTTTTCCGTCGGTAATTCTTTTGATAAACATAAAATCCACGTTTTTTCCGGCATTGGCAAAAATAGAGTATGCTCTGACAAGTTCGAGAAGAGTCAATGCCGACGAACCGAGAGCCATGGATAAATCTTTGTTAAGAGGAGATTGGATTTTCAGCTTTCGTGCAAACTTAGCTGCATAGTTAATTCCTATTTTTTTCAAAAGCTTTACTGTAACCACATTTCTCGAATGAACAAGGGCATCTCTCAAAGTGGTTGCTCCGTAGAATTTTTTTTCGTAATTTTCAGGTTTCCAATATTTGTTGCGGTTAACATCAAAAAACATTTCAGGAGTGTCGAGAAAAACAGAAGCAGGAGTATACCCTTTTGCAAAGGCAGCCGCATAAATTATAGGCTTAAATCCCGAACCGGGGAGCCTTCTCGCTTGAAAAGCTCTGTTAAACTGGTTTTTAGTGTAACTGTATCCTCCCACCATTGCTTTTACCAATCCTGTTGCAGGCTCCACACTTAATATTGCACCGTTAACTTCAACTTTTTGATAAACTTTAAAAAAATAAGTTTTGCTAATTCGTTTCAAAAATTCAACATAAACAATATCACCGATTTTCAGTAAGTTTTGCATTTTTCCGCTTATATATTTTTTACTCGTATCACTGAGACGTTTGTATGAAAGCCATTTATTGTCCCTGTATCTAAGGTATCCTTTAAGGTTTCCGAGATTTATAATGGCGTAATTGTGTTTTTTGTCTATATAAGTAACCACCGCCTTGTAAATTTTATCTTTTTCAATGGGAAAATCGTTTTCCTTTTTCAAAACTTCAATGTAATCGGGAAAAGAGTTTTTTTCTACAAAATCAATAGGTCCCGTAAACCCTTTCCTTCTTTCTATTGCTTCAAGACCTTTCCTCAATGCTTTACGTGCATAATCCTGAAGTTTCAAGTCAACTGAAGTGTATATTCTGTAGCCTTTGGTTAGCAAATTTTCTTCACCGTATTTTTTAACCATGTAATATTTTATATAATCCAGAAAATATGGGGCAACTTTCAAATTATAGTTTATCTTTTTTTTAATGATAATTTTTTCCTTAAAAGCGGACATGGCGTCTTCCTGAGAAATAATTCCGTTTTTTACCATTTGCTTTAACACGTATAATTGTCTCTCTTTGGCTTTCATAAAGTTTCTTGCCGGAGAATAAAGACTCGGTGCTTTGGGAAGCCCGGCAAGCATTGCAGCTTCAGCCAATGTGAGCTTGTCAAGGGTTTTGCCGAAGTAATTTTCCGCAGCAGCGGCAACCCCGTATGAACCGTAACCAAGGTATATTTGATTAAGGTATAAGTTCAAAATTTCATCTTTTGAAAGAAAATTTTCTATTTTGTATGCAAGTATAGCCTCTTTGATTTTCCTGCTAATGGTTTTGCGAGGGGACAAAAGAAAAGATTTTACAACCTGCTGAGTAATGGTGCTGCCGCCCTGCACTATTTTGCCCGATTTAATATCCTTTACCAAGGCTCTGAAAATACTAATAAAGTCAATCCCTTTATGATGATAAAAATTCTCGTCCTCAGCTGAAATAAATGCGTTTTTAATTATGTCGGGAATTTTCCCAACAGGTGTATATATCCTTTTTTCCCTGTAAAATTCCCCTATTATTTTGCCTCTCTCCGAAAATACTTTTGTTACAACAGGAGGATTGTAATCTTTTAATGTCTCAATATCGGGAAGTTTCTGGTTGAAATGATAAATAACCCCGAAAACAACTAAAATTCCCAAAACTAAAAAAATAAAAAAAGTTATCATAAAAAATTTAAAAATTTTCAAATCAGCCTCTCTTCCCACATGTTAAAAAAATAGAGTAAAGTTTTCTAATATCTTCAAGGTTCAAATCGCTTATTCTCGTGTTTTTATTAAAATTTTTCAAAAATATTTTTATAAATTCTTCATTGAATTTCAAAAAAGGATTATTTTTAAAACAATTGATGCTCTTTTTCCTCTTACCATAAAACAGAGCTTTGACAAACAAAAAAAAATCGTCAAAATCATCAATGTTATTTTCATCCGTTATTTCAAACTTTACAACAGTTGAAACCACACTCGGTTTCGGATGGAAACATTCGGGAGAAACGTTAAACAACTTTTTAACATTTGAAAAACATTGACAAATAACACTAATCAACGAGTAATTTTTGCTATGGCAGGGAGAAGTTATTCTTTGAGCCACTTCCCTTTGCACCATAAAAACAGCGGAACGGTATTTTTTGTGATTTTTTAAAACGGAAAATATAATCTGAGTGGAAACATTATACGGCAAATTACCTATTGCTTTGATATTTCCGTTTGAATTATCAACAGGTGAAAATTTGAGAAAATCCATGTTAAAAACAGTTGCATTACAATAGATTTTCTCCAATTCTTGAGCCAAATATTTATCTTTTTCAATGAGAATAAGGTTTTCGGTTTTTTCGTATAAGTATTTTGTAAGAGCGCCTTTTCCCGGACCTATTTCAATAACAGTGTCCTCTTTTTTAATTTCCGAAGCTTCTATTATTTTTAAAATTATATTTTCATCTTTTAGGAAATTCTGTCCCAAACTTTTCTTAGGATATATTTTTTCTCTCATTAAAAATTCTTGTAAAATATTTTTTTGAAAAATAGTATGAAGGTAGTGCCAGCAATATCCCCACAAACAAAGAACCTATCATTGCAGGAACAAATATTTCCATACCTTCGTCAATAAGATCGAACTCCTTAAAATCCGACAATAACATCTGTGAATAATCCAAACTGAAAATTTTACATATAAATATCCCCACCTCATAATCTATGAACAAAATCAAGGGTAACGTTATGGGATTACACAGAAAACTGCCGAGGATACCTGCGGTTTTACTCCCTTTTAAAAGGTAAGACAAAATAATTATAATAACAGTGTGAACACCGAGCAGAGGTGAGACACTCATAAAAACTCCTATTGCAACACCTCTTGCTATTCTTGCGGGGCTTTCTCTCTCAAGAATAAGCTTGTAGTATAAAAATTTCAGCTTTGCCCTTGTCTTTTCTAACATAACTTCATCCTCGGCATGGCATTCAGAGAAAAATCAAACGGATATTCCGTAGGCTTTCTCTGTCCCCTGAGAAAAGCGGTTAAAGCTATCATTGCCGCATTGTCTGAGCAAAATCGAGGTGAAGGCGAGTAAAATTTTAAATTGTTTTCAAGGGAAAATTCTTTTATCTTTTGATTAATAAATTTATTGCAGGCAACTCCTCCGGAAAATGTAACGGTTCTTATTTTTTCCTTTCTTACAGCTTCTCCTATTTTGAAAAGAAAAGTTTCGGCAACTGTTTCCTGAAACGAACGACAAATATCGTAAACAGGCAATTCCCACGAATGTTTTCTTATGTAATTCATCACAGATGTTTTTAATCCGCTGAAACTAAAATTAAGATTATCTTTTTCCATAAAAGATTTTGGAAATTTTATTGAGAACTCCCCTTTTTCCGCCATTTTTTCAATAACAGGACCTCCCGGATAACCGAGTCCGAGCATTTTTGACACTTTGTCAAAAGCTTCACCTGCGGCATCATCGAGAGTTTTGCCGAGCAAAACATATTCACCTACGTTTTTAACAAGAAAAAGGCTTGTATGTCCACCTGATGCAACAAGTGACAAAAAAGGAAATTCTATGTTGTTTTCAAGAAGAACCGCAAGAATATGCCCTTCAATATGGTTAACCGGCAAAAGAGGCTTTTTCAAAGCGTATGCAATCCCTTTGGCAAAATTAACCCCCACAAGCAGGGAGCCCACCAAGCCCGGACCGGTTGTAACTGCAACCATGTCAACATTTTTCAAATCAACTTGGGATTCCTCCATTGCCTCTTCAAATACAAGAGTTATCTTTTCTATATGTTTTCTCGATGCAATTTCAGGCACCACTCCCCCGAATTTGGAATGCTCCCTGACCTGCGAATATAAAACATTTGCCAAGATATTTTTATTTTCCAATATTGCAACCGCAGTTTCATCGCAAGATGTTTCTATTCCGAGGACAATCAATGTCTATCTCCTTTTCAGCAGCAACATTACCCAGTTGTCTCTTGTTTTTCTCTCTATAATGTCAGCTTTATCCCGAACTCTGTTTTTAATCTCCTCTTCCATATTTTCTATGAAGCCTGATAAAAAATAGTATTCAGCATTCCAAAATCCGTCCGCCTCAAACAGCTTGTGAAGAAGATGATAGTAGAGATTTGCAAAAACAACATTATAACTGTAAGGCAGAAATTCAAATATGTCTTTTTTGTAAATCTCAATGCAAACATTGTTCAAAACCTTGTTTTTACACGCCACTTCAAAAGAAAGATTGTTGTTATCCGCTGCAACCACTTTGTTAACGCCTCTTTTTGCGGCAAAAACCGATAAAATACCGCTTCCGCATCCAAGATCTATACAAGAATCTGTTCTTTCTGTTTCCGTTAATGTGTAAAACGATTCCAAAATCATCCTTGTAGTGGGGTGAAAACCTGTGCCAAAAACAACAGAAGGGTCAATGATTATTTTATTTTCTGAAAATTCGTTATCCTCCCACACAGGAACAATATGAAAATCTCCAATTTTGAATTTACCGATAAATTTCCCCGATTCCCACTCGTTATAATGAATTTTCGTGTAAAAAAATAGCTTTAGATTTTTTTCCCTTATTAAATCGTCTTTATTTTTATGAAAAAAAATCAGAAGAGTGTCTTCCTCTTCCCAAACACCTATTAAGTCGTTGTCGCAAATATTTACATTGCATTTTTCAACATTGTAAATATGTAGAAAATCGTATTTCTTGTAGGGAGATTTAAGCATAAATCAATGAGCCTCGAACCAGTTTTTTCCTATCCCAATATCAACGGTTAAAGGAACATTTAAAGCAGGAGCAATATTTTCCATTATTTCTTTTGCATGAACCGAGAATTTTTCCGCATGTTTTTCGTTAACCTCAAAAATCAGCTCGTCATGAATCTGCATCACGGCATTTGCGTTAAAATTTTTTTCCATTTCCGATAATTCAATCATTGCAAGTTTGATAATATCCGCTGCTGTTCCCTGAATCGGGGTATTTACAGCTATCCTTTTTGCAAACTCTTTTTCCTGATGATTTCTGCTTTTAATCCCTTTGATAAATCTCCTTCTTTTGAATAATGTTTCGACATATCCGTGCTCTTTAGCATGTGTAACCATTTTTTCTATGAAATTTTTAACTCCTTTGTATTCGTTAAAATAATTTTCAATAAAAATTTTCGCTTTGTTCCTCGTTACTTTCAATGATTTTGCCAAGCCGAAAGCACTTATTCCGTAAATTATTGCAAAATTAACCGTTTTTCCGTCTCTTCTCATTTGAGGCGTAACATCTTCGATTTTAACACCGTAAATTTTTGAAGCTGTAAGCGTATGAACATCCAATCCTTTTTCAAAAGCTGAAACAAGTTCGGAATCATTGGAAAAATGAGCCATAATCCTTAATTCTATCTGAGAATAATCAAGTGAAACAAGAAGTTTGCCTTTAGGGGCTGAAAAAGCTTTTCTTATTTTGTCTCCGTATTCGGTTCTTATGGGAATGTTTTGAATATTGGGATTTGTGCATGACAATCTTCCTGTTGCCGTAACGGTTTGATTAAAAGTGGGATGTATTCTTCCTGTTTTTTCATTTACAAGATTTATAATTCCTTCGAGATAAGTTGATTTTATCTTTGTTTTTTCTCTGTATTCAAGAATATACCGAGGTAATACGTGTGTGCCGGACAAAATTTCAAGCACTTCATTATCAGTTGAAGCACCTGTTTTGGTTTTTTTAACAATTTCAAGACCCATCTTTTCAAATAAGATTTCTCTCAATTGTTTGGGAGAATTAATGTTAAACTCTTCTTCCGCAATATTGTAAATTTCATTTGTAAGCTGTTTAAGCTCTTCGGTTAATTCTCTGTCAAGCTCTTTTAAAATCTTCGTATCAATGAACACTCCTTTTTTTTCCATTTTAAACAACACTTTAACCAACGGCTTTTCCATGGTAAAATAGAGGTTCTTCAAAGAATCGTCCATATTTTTCATAAAATATTCGTAGCTGTGAAATATTGCGCACGACCTTTCGGAAAGAAACTTTCTTTTATCTTTTGCACTTAATTTTGCAAAAGATATTTTTTCGTTTTTCTTCTTTTTGTAATCTTCCAAAGATTTGATATTTTTTTTGCAATAGTTTTTGGCTATATTTCAAGCGTATTTTTCTGCTCAGGCTCAAAAACATAAGCTAACAGAGAAACGTCTTCAAAATCTGAAACAGAGACATGTTCGAAATTTTTTAAAAACTCTTTGTATTCCCAAGTTATGAATTTTATTTTTGGAAATTTTTTGAAATCATTAAAATTATCCGCAAAATAAACATTTTTTCCGTCACTTGTTAAAGCTGCTGTTGTTTCACTGAAAAAACCCTCTTGAAAAGATTTTACAATCCCTGCAACTGCCACTGATGCGGGAAATTCATCTGTGAATTTATATTCGTATTCGGGAAATTCGGCTTTCAAATTAAATTTTTTAAGCAAAGATGTAAATTCAAGCTCTTTGAAAAGAGATTCGAGCTCCTTTAAATTATAAGATTTAAATTTCAAACTTTCATTGTCCAAGGAGAGCTTAAGGTTGTTTTTCAGACGCACGAGAGATTTACTGAGGAAAGCGTTATCTTTACCCGCTTCAAGAAGCTGTCTTGTTTTCTTGTGTGAAATATTTTCAAGATTTTCATAAATATTTTCAATTGTCCCGAATTTTTCAATAAGTTTAACTGCTGTTTTAGGACCAATTCCTTTTACTCCCGGTATATTGTCCGACGAATCTCCAACAAGAGAGAGATAATCGATTATAAAATCTTTTTTAACCCCGAATTTATCTTTTACGCTTTCAGGAGAATATTTTACGTTTTTCAACGTGTCCCACATAATAACGTTGCTACTTAGAAGCTGCATTAAATCTTTGTCACTGCTTATTATCACAATGTCAAACTTATCCCCGAACAAATTCGTAAGCGTGGCTATAACATCGTCCGCTTCAACGTCTTCCTCGACAATCACCGGAATATTAAAAGCATTAACAAGTTTTTTTATATAAGGAATTTGAACGGCAAGCTCTTCGTCCATTGGAGGCCTGTTTGCCTTATACTCTGGATATATATTGTTCCTGAAAGACTTTTTTGCAGCGTCAAACACAACTGCAATATATTCGGGAGATTCTTCCATTATTTTCATAAGCATATTGGTAAAACCGTAAACAGCATTGGTGGGGAAACCGTCGCTGTTTTTTAACCCTCTAATGGCATGGTAGGCTCTGTGAATATAGGAATTGCCGTCAATAATGAAAAATTTTTTTCCCATTGAAACCCCGTTCAATTTTAATTATTTTTATAGAAATAGAAATAAAAAGTCAATCTTTAATTGTTTGATAAATGCAATAACAACACAACCTGTTTTTCGGTGAAAAATCAAACAGTGCTTTGCAAAAAAGAAAGGTGTAATCATGGCAACTTTAATGAAATTTAACAGTTTAAAACTTACTGAAATAAATTTCTGAGATTGAGATTCTAAATTTTGGCACGTGTCTTCTTAATCTGACAAAATTGTTTTTAACGATTTTTCAAGGAAATCGGGAATTCTAATTATCTTAGAGTCGCTGTTTAAAAAAGCTCCGTAAACCTCGGCAACAGCAACTCTTTTGTTCTCTTTCCAAATTTCCTGATGCCATGTTGCCCTTACTTTTCTGAGACTGGAAATATTACCGGTAACTGTAATTACATTGTCAAGATGAAGAGGTTTCAAATATTTTATTTTAATTTCAGTGATAAATACAAATATATCTTTATCAGCAAGATAGCTTAAAGGGTATCCGAAATATGAAAAAAAATCGGTTCTTGCATCTTCGAGAAAGAGAAGATACGCCGCATTATTAACATGTCCGTATGAATCAACATGATAATTTCTAACTTTGTATTCGGCAAATAACGTGTTGTTTTCTTTCCATATTTTATAAGGCATTTTAAAAATATTTTCTCGGGTCAGTTATTTTTCCTTCAATTGCACTTGCAGCAGCGGTTGCAGGAGAGCATAGAAAAATATTCCCTTTTACATTGCCCATTCTTCCTTGAAAATTTCTGTTTTGTGTGGCAAGGCAATTCTCATTGTCTCCGAGTATCCCCTGATGAACACCCACGCAAGCACCGCAGCCGGGATTATTTATTGATGCTCCTGCGTCATTGAACACAGAAAGTAAACCTTCTTCAATTGCTTTCCCGAAAACCTCTCTTGAAGCTGGAGTAACAATTAATCTTACGGAAGACGCCTTTTTGTTGCCTTTTAAAATTTTTGCAGCTATTCTCAAATCTTCTATTCTGCCGTTGGTGCACGTGCCTATGAAAATCTGATCCATTTTAACGTCTTTGCAATCGTTATGAGTTATTTTGCGAGTATTGTCAACTGTGTGCGGGAAAGAAACCATTGGCACAAGCTCTTCCAAATTAATGTCAATAATCCTTTCATAAATTGCATCTTTATCAGGAATTATTTCTTTGAATTTCTCTTCTCTTCCTCTCTCTTTCAAATATTGACGTGTAATGTTGTCCGAAGGGAACAAACCGCATTTGGCACCTGCTTCAACTGCCATATTTGAAAGAGTGAGCCTGTCTGACATTGATAGATATTTGAGGCTTTCTCCTGAAAATTCGAGAGATTTGTAAGTTGCACCATCAGCGCCGATTTTTCCTATTATGTAAAGGATGAGGTCTTTTGCAAAAACACCTTTTTGAAAAGTCCCGGTAATGTTAATTTTAATTGTTTCAGGAACTCTGAGCCATGTTTTTCCGAAAGCTATTCCTATTGCAACGTCTGTTGAGCCCATTCCTGTTGCAAATGCTGCTAATGCTCCTCCTGTGCATGTATGGGAGTCAGCTCCTATAAGAATATCTCCGGGAGAAATAAATTGTTCCGCAACAACCTGATGACAAACCCCGTCTCCTATGTCAAAAAGATGAGAGCCTGTTTCTTTTGCAAATTTTCTTATTTTATTATGATCATTGGAAAGTTCTTTTCTCGGGCTCGGTGAAGCATGGTCGATGAAAAGAAAAGTTCTTTCTGGAGCAGCTATTTTTTTAACGTTTAGTTTGTATATTTGGTCTATTGCAAGAGGACCTGTCCCGTCTTGTGTTAAGCAGGCTGTTACCGGAGTAATAACTATTTCACCTGCTTTAACCGATTTTCCCGCATTCATTCCGATTATTTTTTCCACTAAAGTATAACCCATTAACAACTCCTTTTATTCTATTGTATCTTCTATTTTCAGCAATGTTTCAAATTTAATGTCAAGACCTATAATCGCTATCATTTCGTCGTTGTCATTCCAAATGGGATGACTAACCGTTAAACAAAGGTCTGAAGTAATTTTTGAATTAAACAGATTTGAAACAAAAATTTTACCTGTTTTAATCGGTGTGATAAACCATTCCCTATCTGCAAGATTGCCTCTTACCCAGTTAATTGAGTATTTGTCCAGTTCGTAAAGCTGGGTAATATTTCTTGTAATCTGATTTCCTTCAAGGTCAACAACATAGGCGAATTGAATAAATGAGTTTTCCACAAGAAGAGTTTTAAGGCTCTCTTCCATTTCAGGAACATTGAGATTTTTAAAAGCATCTTCCTTAACAATGTCTTCGATAATGTGTTTTGCAATATTTTCAGCTTTGGTTTTAATTTTTTCAAACTCTGATATGAAAAATTCAGGTAGAAATTTTCTCACGATTCTTTCCATTTCTTCTGAAGAAAGTGCCGTTGTCCTTCCCTGATTGTAAATTTTAACTACTTTTTTATATATTTTTTGAATCCCAGGGTGATACTTGCTTATTGCGTCTTTACCTGTAAGTCCGAAATGAGAGTTAATCCAATGTGCTATTCCTGCAACTCCTGATTTGTCGTTAATAGCCACTGAAGGAGGTCTGTTAAGTATTTTGGCTGTATCGAAAATATTGTATATTTCTTCGTTTTTAATTAAACCGTCTGCATGGATACCTGCTCTCGTAATGTTGAACTCGGAGCCTACAAACGGGAAGTTAGGCGGTATATTCACTCCTATTTCCTGCTCAAAATAATTTTTGACATCTGTAATGGCAGTTGTGTCAATTCCGTTGTTGCTTCCTATTATGCTTATATAGTCGAATATTAACCCTTCTATGGGAGGATTTCCCGTTCTTTCGCCAAAGCCGAAAAGAGTGCCGTTGGCAGCGGCACATCCGTAAAGCCAAGCAGCAGTTGCATTTACAAGAACCTTATGAAAATCATTGTGTCCGTGCCATTCCAGATTTTCCGGAGGCACGCCTGCTTCGTCAATCATTGCACGAACAAGCTTGGGAACACCTCTCGGAAGTGATGCGTTTGGGAAAGGCACTCCGTAACCCATTGTATCACAAAGCCTGATTATCACGGGAATTTTGGTTTGCTCCTGAATTTTCATAAGTTTAATCGCAAAAGGTATTACAAAACCGTAAATGTCTGCTCTGGTAATATCTTCAAAGTGACATCTCGGAACAATATCGTTTTCAACTGCTGTTTCTATAATGGACAGGTATTCTCTTAAAATGGTTTTTCTGTCTTTTTTTAATTTGAGAAAAATGTGATAGTCTGAAACAGATGTGAGAATCCCCGTTTCGTTAAGCTCCATCTCTTTCACTAATTTAAAATCTTCTTTGTGAGCTCTAATCCATCCGGTTATTATGGGGAACTGATAATCTTTTTCTTTGCACAGCTCAACTGCTTTTTTATCTTTTTCAGAATAAAGGAAAAATTCGCTTTTTCTGATAACTCCGTTTGGTCCTCCGAGTTTGTGAAGGTAATCGAAAATTATTGAGATTTCTTCCGATGAATACGGGGGTCTTGCTTGCTGTCCGTCTCTGAAAGTTGTGTCCGTGATAAAAATGTCATGAGGAAGCGAAGGCATAACAAAAGAATGGTCAAATTTAATTCTCGGAACCTCGGAATAGGGGAACTGGTCCCTCATAAGATTAGGTTCGCTCACGTCAATTAATTGGAAATTACTTTTTTCAGGCCTTAACAGTTTGTTAATGTTAATAATCTTTTTCTTTTTAGGCATAGTCACCTCCTTTTCATGTTTATTATACAAAAAAAAATTTCCAAAATCAATCTTTTTGTGATTTTATTAATTATCCTAAGAGTAAGTTGCTGTTTCTATATGGAATTTCAAAAAGTTCTTGTTTTTAAGATGGATGATTAATGGATTTTTTTACTTATTTTGCTTACAAAACAAAAAGTATTGTGGTATAATTTGAACAAAAAACAAAAATTATACAGGGTAATATAAGTTCTTGGAAGAGTTAAACATGAACTCTAAAGAATTTGCAGTGCAAACTGGAAAGCCTATAAAAAACCATTTCCAATATTTTAAATGGGAAATGAAAAAATATTGGGCATTCCCGCAAATTTTTGGATGATAACTTTGCAGAGAGAGTTGAAAAAAATTGATTTTAAACAATAAAATAATACTTTTTAAATGATATAAAATTTTCTATTATAATTTTTAGGAGTTTTATCTATGAAAAAAGAAGAATTGGAAATGCTTATTGAAGAATTAAGGGCATTACCAAAAGAAACCGAATGGGTTGAATTCAAAAAGAACAACTGTGAATTTAAAGAAATCGGTGAGTATATCGCTGCTTTATCAAATTCAGCGTGCCTCGAAAATAAAGAGTATGGTTATTTGGTTTTTGGAATTGAAGATAGTACACATGCAGTAACGGGAACATTTTTTCAACCTAAGAAAGAAAAGATTGGGAACGAGGAATTAGAAAATTGGATAGCTACTCAATTAACCCCTAAAATTGATTTCAAGATTTTTGAAATAGTATATCAAGAGAAATTTCTTGTTATCTTTCAAATTGATGCTACCCTTAACACTCCAGTAAGATTTAAGGGTGAGGCTTATATACGTGTAGGTACTTATAAAAAGAAATTGAAAGATCATCCTGAAAAAGAACGTAAAATTTGGCAGAAAGCTAAGAATATTACTTTTGAAAAGGAATTTGCATTAAAAAATTTAAACTCTGATGAAATTTTAAGATTGATTAACTATCCAGCAGTATTTAATTTGCTAAACATCCCTTTACCTCCGAATAAAGAGGCTATTTTAGAAAAACTTAAAGAAGAAAAATTAATAGTAAAACATTTAAAAAAGTACCATATCACAAATTTAGGTGCAATTTTGTTTGCAATGAATCTTAATGATTTCGAATTGTTAAAACGTAAAGCACCGAGAGTGATTATTTATAAAGGAAATGATCGATTACAAACCATTAAAGAACAGGAAGGCACTAAAGGTTATGCTGTTGGATTTGAAGGATTGGTGGATTATATTAATGATAAATTACCGATTAGTGAGGAAATCGGAAAAGTATTTAGAAAAGAAGTTAGAGTATATCCAAGTCTTGCAATACGAGAATTGGTTGCTAATTCTATTATTCACCAAGATTTTACTATTAGAGGTATGAGTGTGATGATTGAGATTTTTGAAAATAGAATTGAAATTACAAATCCTGGCAAACCATTAATTGATACCAATAGATTTATAGATCACAGCCCAGAAAGTAGGAATGAAATGTTAGCCTCAATGATGAGAAGAATGAATTTTTGTGAAGAGAGAGGCAGCGGAATAGACAAAGTTATCCAACAGGTGGAAGTATTTCAGCTTCCTGCACCAGAATTTATTAGTGGAGACAATTTTACTCGAGTAATACTCTATTCTCCCAAATCATTGAGACAAATGTCAAAATTAGATAAAGTACGGGCATGTTATCAACATTGTTGTTTAAAATATGTTTCCGGTGCGTATATGACAAATCAAAGTTTAAGAGAACGTTTTGGAATTGAAAAACGGAATTATTCTATTGTTTCCAGAATAATCAGAGAAACTCTGAAAGAAGGATTGATAAAAGAATATGAAGGTTCAAGGATGTATGTTCCATACTGGGTATAAGAATGATGTGACGGGGATGTGACTCAAAGGGATAAAAGCTCAAAGCATTATCACATTTATTGTTGTTTTTTAAATAGTTATCAATGTGACAGGATGTGACTCAAAGGAGGAAATATCGTCTATATCTATAACTCGTCAAAAGGTATTAGGTTAAAAAACTATAATTATGGATTTTTATATTTTACTTTTCTTTTGTAAAGTAAATTATGCGGATTTATATTTTACTTTGATATGATTAGAAGGAAAAGAGGTATGGATATAAAAGATTTTAAAGCAGGCCAATACAAAAAAGGTTTTGAGTATAACTACTTTGTTCCTTCTTTAATAAACCACGCTTTTTATTGGACAAATTCATTAATAAGCGAGTTGCTTGAAAAGGCTTCTTTGAAATTAGGCGAGCTTAATTCTTTTGCGAGACTTGTTCCTGATGTTGATATGTTTATAAAAATAGCTGTTTACAAAGAGGCTGTGGTGTCCAGTAAAATAGAAGGAACACGCACAAACATCAAAGATGCTTTAACTGACAAAAGATGAGTCCGAGGTCTTGAGGTCGCAATTTGCGACCTTAAAAGAGACAGGCAGAGGTAAGCATAGAAAATACCTTCCTTATGCCTTTACAGAGCAGGGAGTTGCTATGCTTTCTGTGATGCTGAGTATAAAATATAAATTGAGGTAATTGATAAGGAGAGATAAATGATCAATAAAGTGCCGAAAGGATGGAACATGGTTAATACAAAACCAAATGTAAAATCCAACAGCAATTTTTTTACAAGTGTTTTTATTCATCACAAAAGCTGTCATTTTGAGGGCTTTCAGCCCGAAAAATCTCTTGCTTCAAGGTTGGTTTTGTATTACTTGAAATTTTATTAAAAA
>CAZLFW010000155.1:0-7397 GCA_964559045.1 uncultured bacterium | reverse complement strand
GATACAAAGAAGGATATTTTCCAGTTTCCCCAACAGACAGTTTCCAAGATTTAAGAAATGAAATGGTAATGGAAATGGAGAAATTGGGAATGCAGGTTGAGTGCCAACACCACGAAGTTGCCACAGCGGGCCAAGCTGAAATAGATTTAAGATTTGACGAGCTTTTGAAAATGGGCGACAAATTAATGTGGTACAAATATGTTATAAAAAATGTTGCCTATAGAAACGGCAAAACAGTTACTTTTATGCCTAAGCCTCTCTTTGGAGACAATGGAACTGGAATGCACACTCACCAGTCAATTTGGAAAGGCGGGAAAAATCTTTTTGCAGGAAACGAATACGGCGGAATGAGCAAAGAAGCATTATGGTATATTGGCGGTATTTTGAAACATGCCAAAGCTCTATGTGCTTTTACCAATCCTACCACCAATTCTTACAAAAGATTGGTTCCCGGTTATGAAGCACCTGTTAATCTTGCTTATTCAAGCAGAAACAGAAGTGCTGCAGTTAGAATACCAATGTATTCAATGAGCGAAAAAGCCAAAAGAATCGAAGTGAGATTCCCCGACCCTTCATGTAACGGATATATGGCGTTTGCAGCCATGTTAATGGCAGGATTGGACGGAATAGAAAACAAACTTGATCCAGGTGAAGCTCTTGATAAAAATATCTATTCATTGTCACCTGAAGAGCTTGCCAATGTTCCTTCCACACCTGGCTCTCTTGAAGAAGCATTGAACGCACTTGAAAACGATCACGATTTCTTGATGAAAGGTGATGTTTTCACTGAAAAATGTATTAACGACTGGATTGAATACAAAAGAGAAAATGAAGCAGATCCAGTTAGAATGAGACCTCATCCCCATGAGTTTGAACTTTACTATGATATTTAAAACTTAAGAAATATGCGGGAATTTCCCGCATATTTCTCTCTTTTCAAAATTAAATCCGGAGGAAATTTATTATGAAAAAACGTGTATTCTATTTAACGGGATTGTTTTGTCTGCTTTCGGCAACCTCGGTTTTTGCAGGTGCAAACGATAAAATAAGCACAGGAGACACGGCATTTATGCTTGTATCCGCTGCTCTTGTTCTGCTAATGACCCCTGCTCTTGCCCTGTTTTACGGAGGCCTTGTAAGAAAGAAAAATGTTTTATCCACAATGATGCACAGTATAGTGGCAATGGGCATACTAACATTGGAATGGATAATATTCGGATATTCTCTCTCTTTTGCACCTGACGTAGGCGGTATTATAGGCAACTTCAAATATGTTTTTCTCAACAATGTGGGATTTGCTCCTTCACATTACGCACCTACAATCCCCCATTCAGTGTTTATGATATATCAGTGCATGTTTGCCGTTATCACTCCTGCGCTTATTTCAGGTGCAATTGCAGAAAGAATGAAATTTTCAGCTTATGTGCTGTTTATAATATTTTGGTCTTTACTCGTTTATTATCCTGCTGCGCATTGGATTTGGGGCGGCGGATGGCTTGGCAAGCTCGGAGTAATGGACTTTGCCGGCGGACTTGTTGTTCATGCAACTTGCGGTGTATCCGCGCTTGTTGCCGCTATTATGGTTAGCAAAAGGAAAAAATTTTTACGAGAACCGATTTTACCGCATCATCTTCCCATAGTTATAACTGGTGCGGGATTATTATGGTTCGGCTGGTTCGGTTTTAATGCGGGAAGTGCTTTATCCGTTAGCAGCGTAGCTGTAAACGCTTTTCTCACAACCCATATTTCCGCTGCAACAGCTCTTTTTGTTTGGATTTTACTGGAATGGAAGTTAAACGGCAAACCAACCACTCTCGGTGCTGCAACAGGTGCTGTTGCAGGATTGGCTACCATAACACCTGCAGCAGGATTTATAGGCCCAATGGCTGCAATTATCGTAGGTTTGCTTGCAGCGATTATCTGCTATTTTGCAATAAGTTTAAAAGAAAAATTCAAATATGACGATTCACTTGATGTTTTTGGAGTCCACGGAGTTGGCGGAATGCTCGGAACTTTATGTGCCGGATTATTTGCACAAAAATGTATAAACGGAGTAAACGGACTCTTTTTCGGTAATCCCAAAGCTTTTTTCATTCAGATTTTGGGGACTTTGGCTATTGCAGTGTATTCACTCATTGCAACTGTTATAATATTAAAAATAATAGGCGCTTTTGTAGGTCTTAAAGTCTCTGAAGAAGACGAGTATTCAGGACTTGATATTTCTCAACACGGAGAAAGTGCATATAACTAAAATTTTCAGGGCGTTTACCGTAATGGTAAATGCCCTGAACTTGCCTGTTTTACTATTCCGTTAAAAATAAAAAAATTCTCTAAACGTTACCTGTAATGAAATCTTAAAATAAATTGCAAATAAATGTAAAATGTAGTAATTGCTTTTTTGTTTTTAAAAATTAACGGAGGATACAAAATGAAAATAGCATTATCAGGCAAAGGCGGTGTAGGAAAAACAACTATTGCAGGATGCCTGTCCAAAGCACTTTCAGAGCAGGGTTACAAAGTCCTTGCAATTGATGCTGATCCTGATTCAAACCTTTCTTCCGCTCTTGGTGTCCCTAAAGACAAGCTTGCCAACCTTACTCCAATTGCTGAGATGACCCAACTTGTGGAAGAGAGGACAGGAGCTAAAAAAGGCTCTTTCGGAGGATTTTTCAAATTAAATCCCAAAGTTGACGATATTCCCGATAAATTTTGCGTAAATCATAACAATATAAAACTTCTTGTGCTTGGTTCGGTGCCTCAAGGGGGAGGAGGATGTTTCTGCCCGGAAAACGTGCTTCTTAAAATGTTAATAAGACACCTGCTTCTTGACAAAAAAGACGCTATTGTGCTTGACATGGAAGCGGGATTGGAACATCTCGGAAGAGGTTCCACAGCAGGGATTGACGCATTCATAGTTGTTGTTGAACCGGGGATAAGAAGTGTGCAAACAGCGAGAAACATTAAGAAACTTGCAGCAGACGTAGGAGTAAAGGACATTTACATTGTTGCAAACAAAATTATATCCGAAGAAGATAAAAACTTTATAAATGAAAACCTAAACGATTTTAAAATATTGGCTTACTTCCCTTTTAACGAAAACATTATCAGAGCGGACAGGGAAGATAAAGCACCTTTTGAGATTGACACTTCTCTTCTTGAAGAAGCAAAAAAAATAATAGACAAGCTTAAATATTAAAGGATAAAAATGAAAATTCTCGTTCATACTTGCTGTGCCAACTGCCTAATCTATCCCATGGAAATCATGAGAGGAAAAGAGCTTGAAATACACTCTTTTTTCTACAACCACATTCACCCTTTTACGGAAATGTTAAAAAGGCTGGAATCACTTGCCTTTCTTACTGAAAAAGAAAACATTAATCTGATTATCAGAGAGGAATACAACTTAGAGAAATTCATTCGAAACATAGTTTACAGAGAGGAAAACAGGTGTGATTTCTGCTATTTTTCAAGGCTTGAAGCAACTGTGAAACTGGCAGCTAAAAGCGGATTTAACCTGTTTACAACCACTCTTTTATACAGTAAACACCAAAAACACGAGTTAATAAAAAATATTTGCAAAAGTTTGTCAAAAAAATACTCTGTTGAGTTTTTCTATTACGATTTCAGGGACGGTTGGCAACAAGGCATAGAAAAATCAAAATCTCTCGGATTATACAGACAAAACTACTGCGGCTGCATTTTCAGCGAAAAAGAAAGATACTTGGGTAAAAGGGACAGATTTAATTTTAACAAAATAATAGCGGAAAACAGGTAATTTTTATGAATAAAATAAGAAATTTTTCTATAATAGCACATATTGACCACGGAAAATCAACACTTGCGGACAGAATCATAGAAGTTACAGGAGCCGTTGAAAACAGGGATATGATGGACCAGTTCCTTGATAAAATGGAGCTTGAAAGAGAAAGAGGCATTACCATTAAAGCACAGACAGTTAGGCTATCATATAAAGGATATATTTTAAATTTAATAGACACTCCGGGGCATGTTGATTTTTCTTATGAAGTGTCAAGGAGCCTTGCAGCATGTGAAGGGGCAATACTTGTAGTTGACGCTTCTCAGGGTGTGGAAGCTCAAACGCTTGCAAATGTTTATCTTGCAATTGACAACAATCTTGAAATAATACCTGTTATAAACAAAATAGACCTTCCCAATGCTGATATTGAAAGGGTGAAAGAAGAGATAGAATCGGTAATAGGAATTGACGCGTCTGACGCCATTGCAGTTAGTGCAAAAGAAGGCATAGGAATTGAAGAAGTATTGGACGGAATTATCAAAAAAATTCCAGCTCCTGCATTTGATAAAAACGCTCCTTTAAAAGCTCTTATATTTGATTCTTGGTATGATTCGTATCAGGGAGTTGTGGCTCTTGTGAGAATTTTTGACGGAACGATTAAAAAAGGCGACATTATAGAGTTTATGGCAACAGGTAAAGTGTGTGAAGCTCAAAAACTCGGTATCTATTCTCCTTATGCAAAGGAAGTTGGAGAACTTGCCGCAGGTGAGGTTGGCTTTCTCATCACAGGCATAAAAGAGATTAAAGACATAAAAGTTGGCGATACCGTAACATTGCAAAAAAACAGAGCAAAAGAAGCTTTACCCGGTTTTCAAAATGTAAAGCCAATGGTTTTTGCAGGATTTTATCCCATAGATTCGGGAGATTATGATGATTTGAAAGAATCCCTCGAAAAACTCGAATTAAATGATTCTGCTTTTTCCTTTGAACCTGAAACATCTCAAGCTCTCGGATTCGGTTTTCGTTGCGGTTTTCTCGGTCTGCTTCATATGGAGATAGTTCAGGAAAGACTTGAAAGAGAATACGGCATCAACCTTATAACCACTGCTCCAACTGTTATTTACAAAGTAACCACAAAAAAGAATGAAATTTTGGAAATACAAAATCCAAGTCAATTACCAAAGGCAATTGAAATTGACTACATAGAAGAACCTTACATTATATCCACCATACATACTCCTCCTGAATATCTCGGAGGGATTCTAAAGCTTTGCGAAGAAAAAAGGGGAATACAAAAAAACATAACGTATCTCGATTCTTCAAGAATAATGACAGAATATGAACTGCCTTTAAACGAAGTTGTGCTTGATTTTTACGATAAGCTTAAATCAGTGTCAAGAGGATACGCTTCAATGGATTATCACTTTTCAAACTATAAACGTTCCGATCTTGTAAAACTTGATATAATGATAAACGGCTCCCCTGTTGATGCTCTTTCAGTTATTGTGCACAGAAAAAACGCATATTACAGAGGAAGAGATTTATGTATCAAATTAAAAGAAATTATCCCTCGTCAACTTTTTGAGGTTGTTATACAGGCTGCAATAGGCTCAAAGGTTATTGCGAAAACAACTGTTAAAGCTCTCAGAAAAAACGTTACGGCAAAATGCTACGGTGGAGACATTACAAGAAAGAGAAAACTTCTCGAAAAACAGAAAGAAGGTAAGAAAAGGATGAAAGATGTAGGCAATATTTCCATACCCCAGGAAGCTTTTCTTGCTGTTCTTAAAATATAAAGGAGGACACTCAATTGAGCAAAGAAAAACCGGTTACATTAATGGGCAAGATAAAGGAATACGCCGAATCTCTTGTTATAGCTCTTATTATAGCTCTTTTCATAAGAGCATTTTTCATACAGGCTTTTAAAATACCGTCTTCTTCAATGGTTCCTACGCTTTTGGTAGGCGACCATTTGCTGGTAAACAAATTTATTTACGGCACTCACATACCTTTTACGGATAAAGTTATATGGAGAATCAAACATCCTAAACGTGGAGACATAGTGGTTTTCAAATGCCCTGTGGAACAAGACAAATATTACATAAAAAGAGTTATAGGAGAACCGGGAGATACCATAGAGGTAAAGGATAAAATAGTGTATATCAACGGAAAAAAAATAAATGATCCGTGGGGCAGACATTACGACCCTACAATTTATCCGAGAGACATGAATCCGAGAGACAATTTTGGTCCGTTTAAAGTGCCTCATGATACATACTTTGTAATGGGAGACAACAGGGATTCAAGCTTTGACAGCAGGTTTTGGGGACCTGTGGAATACAAATTCATTAGAGGAAAACCTCTTATAATATATTTTTCATGGGACAGTAAAACTGACAAACTTTTGAAAAAAATAAGATTCAAAAGGATGTTAAGGCTTATTCATTAACGGAGGACACAATATGAACTACGTGGGAAACATTATAAGACCACCAAGCGAAGCAAACAGTATTATTTTGCAGGTTACCATAGGCTGCTCTCATAATAAATGCACGTTCTGTCCAACTTACAAAGGTGTCAGATTCAGTTTGAAAAATGATGAAATCATTTTAAATGATATTGAATATGCTTCAAAATTTTATAAATCGAAAAATCGCCTGTTCATTACCGACGGAGACGCTTTGATTCTTCCTCAAAAAAAACTGCTGTGGCTTTTTGACAGTATAAATTCAAAACTTCCTTGGTTGGAAAGAATAGGCATTTATGCCAATGCAAAAGCATTAAAAAGAAAAACAGCGGGTGAATTGGAGGAGCTGAGAAAAAGAAAATTGGGAATTATTTATTACGGGATAGAAAGCGGCGACAATGCAACTTTACGCTACATTAAAAAGGGAGTAAATGCGGAAGAGCTTATTTTGCAAGGTAAAAAAGTCAAGGATGCGGGAATAAAACTGTCTGTTACTGTTTTACTCGGGATAGCACCTCCCGGCAAATCAATGGAACACGCTTTTCATACGGGAGACCTGCTTACAAAATTAGACCCTGATTTTATAGGAGCTTTAACTGTAATTATTGTTCCGGGAACGGAATTATACGAAATGCAGGAAAAAGGTGAGTTCAAGCTTATTTCTCAGAGAGAGCTTCTCATTGAGTTAAGAAATATGATTTATTCAACCAATATCTCAAACGGATATTTTATGAGTAATCATGCGTCAAACTATGTTCCTCTTAAAATAAAAATGCCCGAAGAAAAAGACAGTGCTCTGGAAATAATAGACAAAGCAATTGAGGGGAAAATATCCTTAAGGGAAGAATGGATGAGGGCTCTTTAATAGCCATTTTGCCTAAAATTTATTTATAGTAGTAAGACATTAATACAACAAAAAACCTTATCCATTTCATAGTTGATAATCATTATCACAATTTAAAGTATCAGATATGGTTTTTTTCAATTGTGCTACATTGAATGGCTTTTTTAATACCGCTTTGAAACCATACTTTTGATACTCTGTCATCACAGGGTCAGTGGAATATCCGCTGTAAACAATTGCTTTAATATTAGGGTCAATCTCTTTTAATTTTATAATACATTCTTTCCCTCCCATGCCACCTTTTATGGTTAAATCAAGAAACACCAAAT
>CAZLFW010000154.1:0-9796 GCA_964559045.1 uncultured bacterium | reverse complement strand
ATCGTCATTAATGGCAGGAAAATACGACCTTGAACTAACGGATATTTTATATCCTGCTTTTGCAAATAAATTTACAGTTGCATCTTGCAATGAACCTTTGGGTATTCCTAATTTCAATTTCATTTATAACTCCTTTTGCTATTTAGATTTTTTCCCGTAAACTTTCTCAGGGTCAAACACTTTTTCTTTTTTAAAAATTTTTCCTTCACCGTTGTCGTCTATTTTGGTGTAAAAGCAGGAGTTGTATCCCGTATGACATGCGGCTCCTCCTATCTGATTAACTTTTATTACAATTGCATCTCTGTCACAGTCAATGAGGATCTCTTTTACTTCTTGAAAATTACCGGATTCTTCGCCCTTTCTCCAAAGTTTGTTTCTGCTTCTGCTGAAGTAACAAGCTCTTTTTGTCTTTAAGGTTTCTTTATATGCTTCCTCGTTCATGTAAGCAACCATTAAAACTTCACCTGTTTTATAGTCTTGTGCAACAACGGTTATTAAGCCGTTACTTTTTTGAAAATCGGGATTTAACATTTTTCCTCCTTAAGTTTTCTTTTCATTAAATCGTTTACAGCTTTTATCGGAGACTTGTTAGCGTAGATAATGTTGTAAACTTCCGTTGTAATCGGCATTTCAACGTTAAACTTGTTTGCAAGTGCGTAAACCGAATGGCATGTGTCAATACCTTCCGCAACCATTCCGAGACTGTTTATTATCTTTTCAAGTTTTAATCCTTTGCCGAGCTCCATTCCCACTTTTCTGTTTCTGCTCAAATTGCCTGTGCATGTTAATATTAAATCTCCGAGCCCTGTTAAACCTGAAAAAGTTTGAGGATGAGCTCCCATTTTGACTCCGAGACGTATTATTTCAGCAAGACCTCTTGTAATCAAAGATGCTCTCGCATTGTTTCCCAGCTTAATTGACTCCAACATACCTGCACCAATTGCAATAATGTTTTTTACCGCTCCACCGAGAAGCACCCCTTTGACATCTGTTTCAGTGTATACTCTGAAATATGAATTGTTGAAAATTTTCTGTAATTCTCCTGAAAGTTTTTTGTCAAGGGACGATATGGTTGTTGCAGTTGGAAGCCTGCTTAGGACTTCTTCGGCAAACGTAGGTCCCGAAAGAAAGGCTATATTTCCACTGTAACCCGTTATATCGTAAAAAATTTCGTCAATAAGTTTTAATGTCTCTTTTTCTATACCTTTTGCAGTATTAACTATTATTTTGTTTTTTAAGATTTTGCCAAAAGGAGACATAACTTCCCTAATGCTTTGGGTGGGAATTGCATTTATAATAATGTCCGAGTTAGAAATAACCTTTTCAATGTTTTTATCCGCTTTTAGCAGAGGATTAAGCGGAAAACCTTTCAGGTATTTACAATTTTCATTATACTCGTTAATGTGATTTACAACAGAGGTATCTCTGCCCCAAATTACAACTTGAAATTTGTTGTCCGCCAAAATGTTTCCAACAGCGGTTCCCCAACTGCCTGCGCCAATTATACCTATATTCAATTAAAACCTCTTTTAGTTACTTGTTAAAAATACCATGTTCCTCATTTGTGTTTTCTTCGTCTTCAACTTCAGCTTCTTTTACAAGAGTAACCGAGACAACTTTTTCCGTTTCAGGATTAATGTTAACCAGTTTAACTCCTTGTGTTACCCTGCCGTTAATGCTGATTTCCGATACTGAAATTCTAATGACTCTTCCGTTGTCCGTGCTTATAATAAGGTCGCTGTTGTCTTTTACCTGTAAAGCATCAACTATTAATCCTGTTTTGTCAGTTATTTTTGCAAGAAAACGTCCTTTGCCACCTCTGTGTTGAGGAACGTATTCTTTTAACGGAGTCCTTTTTCCGAAACCGTGCTCCGAAATGGTTAATATGGGACCGTCTTCGGAAATAATTTCCATTGATACAAGCCTATCCTGTTTGCTGATTTTTATACCTGTAACTCCAATGGAATTTCTACCTGTTGCTCTGATTTGCTCCTCGTGAAATCTAATTACCTTTGCTTTTTTGGTTGCAAGTAGTATGTCGTTTTCTCCGTTGGTTAATCTCGCTGTTACCAGTTGATCTCCTTCTTCAAGCTTAATGGCTATTATGCCGCTTGCTCTCGGATTTGAATAAGCTGTTAAAGATGTTTTTTTTACAAGTCCTTTGGAGGTTGCCATAACCACGTAAGAACCTTCTGCAAATGTTTTTACAGGCAAAACAGAAAGGACTTTCTCTCCGTAAGCCAAACTTAAAAGATTAATTATTGCTCTTCCTTTGGCGTTAAGATTTGCCGGTTGCGGCACTTCAAAAACCTTTTTCCAGTATACTCTTCCTCTGTTGGTGAATAACAGCAGAAAATCTTTTGTGGAGGCTATGAAGATATCTTTAACCACATCGGAGTCTTTTGTGGCAATTCCAGATTTGCCTTTGCCGCCTCTTTTCTGACTTTTGTAAAGTTTCAAAGGAGTCCTTTTGATGTATCCGTCTTTGGTAATTGTTACCACGACATCTTCGTCGGGAATCATGTCTTCATTGCTTATTTCTTCGTAATCGTGCTCAATGGCGGTTCTTCTTTCATCTCCGTATCTGTCTCTAATATCCGTGAGTTCTTCGGTGATAACTTCAAGGAGTCTTGATTCGCTGTTAAGAATTTCTTTCAGTTCAGCAATTAATTTTAATATGTTGTTATACTCTTCAATGAGTTTGTCTATTTCAAGCGATGTGAGTCTGTGAAGTCTTAAATCAAGAATCGCTTGCGCTTGAACAGGGGTAAATTCAAAACGTTTGATTAATTTGACTTTTGCTTCTTTTGCGTCTTTTGAACCTCTTATAATTTTAATAACTTCGTCTATGTTTTCAACAGCTTTTTTTAACCCCTCCAAAATATGGGCTCTTTCTTCGGCTTTTCTGAGGTTGAACTTTGTCCGTCTTGTTACCACATCTCTTCTATGGTCGAGAAAACTAACCAAAAGCTCTTTGAGATTGAATACTCTCGGCTGATTGTTTAATACTCCGAGCAAAATTATGCCGAAATTCGATTTTAATGAAGTATGTTTGTATAAAAAGTTCAAGATTATTTGAGGCTGAGCATCTTTTTTTAATTCAATTACAATTCTCATCCCTTTTCTGTTGCTTTCGTCTCTAATATCCGAAATGCCTTCAAGCTTTTTTTGCTTGATAAGCTCTGCTATTTTTTCAATAAGCTTTGCTTTGTTAACAAGATAAGGGAGTTCGTTGATTATAATTGCATTTCTTTTCCCTTTTATCTCTTCTATTTCAGCTTTGCCGAAAATTGTAACGCTTCCTCTCCCCGTTCTGTAAGCTTTATGAATGCCGCTAACTCCTTTTATAATGCCGTATGTGGGAAAATCGGGAGCAGGAACAATTTTAATAAGTTCGTCAATTAAAATATCGGGATTTTTAATAATTGCAATTAAAGCGTTTATGATTTCGGTTAAATTGTGAGGAGGAATATTGGTTGCCATTCCAACTGCAATTCCGGAAGAGCCGTTTACAAGAAGGTTAGGCACTTTTGCAGGAAGCACAACAGGCTCTTCAAGTGAAGAATCATAATTAGGCAGAAAATCAACTGTTTCTTTATCAATGTCAGCAAGAAACTCAGATGATATTTTTGCCATTCTGATTTCAGTATATCTCATTGCTGCAGGAGGATCTCCGTCAACTGAGCCGAAATTGCCCTGTCCGTCTATCAATGGGTATCTCATGGAGAAATCTTGCGCCATTCTAACAATTGTATCGTAAACAGCAGAATCTCCGTGAGGGTGAAACTTACCTATTACTTCACCCACTATTCTTGCAGATTTTTTATAAGGTTTGTTAAATACATTACCCAGTTCGTTCATTGCAAACAGTATTCTTCTGTGAACAGGCTTTAGCCCGTCTCGAATATCGGGAAGAGCACGTCCCACAATAACACTCATTGCATATTCAAGATACGATTTTTGCAATTCGTCCTCTATGGGTATTTGATTAACCTCTCCTTTAAATAGTTCCCGCATTATTTCCCCTTCCTGAAAAACTCTTTTAAATTGTCTGTTAAAATTTTATTTTCTTTTCTTTTTTTTATTCCCACTCTAAAAAATTTATCGTTTAATCCTCTAAAATTGGAACAGTTTCTTATTAAAATGTTTTTATCAATTAAAAAATTTTCCAACTCTTTTACCGAGTTTTTAGTTAAAATTTTTAAAAACAAATAATTTGTCTGCGAATCAAAAACTTTAATATTTTTGATTGCAGAAATCTCTTTTACAATATAATTTCTCTCTTTTTCAACAAAAAAATTTGTTTTTTCGATGAAATCTTCTTTCTTTAAAAGCTCTTCTCCTGCAATTAGACTGAAACAGTTCAATGACCAAGGCTCAATATTTTTTTTAAGTTGAACAATTGTTTTTATGTCACTTTTGCAATATCCGATTCTTAGTCCCGCTATTCCGAATATTTTGGTAAGAGACCTTAATATTATACATTTTTTAAAATTTTTTTCAAGCATTCCTTTTTCTTTTGTAAAATCAATAAAAGCTTCGTCAAGAACAAATATTTTATCCGCTTTTCTCAAATAATCAGCCAAATAAATCAGTTTTTCCCTCTCTAACATATTTCCCACAGGATTGGAAGGATTGCAAAAATAGAGAGCATCAAAATCGAGAGTGTTAAGTTTTTTTAAAAGAGAGTCAATATTTAGAGTGAAATTGTCTATTTCTTTTAATTGATAGTTGAAAATTTTTGCATTAACCCTTTTCAAACCTTTTTCATATTCGGAAAATGTAGGCTGGATAATAACTGCTTTTTTAATGTTTAATGCAACGGGAAGAAGGTAAATAATCTGTGTTGAACCGTTGCCGAGCAAAATATTTTCTGGAGAACAATTGATTTTTTCCGCAATCCGGCTGCGTAACGTATCTCCTGATATTTCAGGATAGTAGTATATTTTGTCCATGTTTTCGGAAATAGTGTTTTTTAAACTTTCGGGGAAAGACAAAGGATTCAGATTAACACTGAAATCCAAAATTTCGTCTTCCGATAAGTTTAGCTTGTTACTGTAAAAAAAGATATTGCCACCATGTTTAAATCGCATGAATAGCCATAACATAATGCACAATTTAATACAAGTTCAAGGTTTGAAGAACAGTTTAGCAACAAATAGTTTAAAATGCTGTATTAGTAGACATAAAAATTAAATAGACAATTATAAATCAATTTTCGAAAGGGCTTCTGCTTTAATGGCAGGTATTTTTAAAACAATCGCCAGATAACACTGGCGATTGTTATTAAAATTACTTGATTCTCTTTAATTCCACTTTTACCTTGTTCATGGGATTGGGGCATTCCCATACCATAACGTCAGGATTGTCTCCTATCGGGAAAGTGCCTCCGAATTGCAACATTGTAATCCACTGTAAAATGTTGTGGTAAAACAATCCGCAAAAATCTCCGCATTTATGGACACTTACTTCAAATTCATCTCCCTGCTTCATCCCAATTGTGCAATCTCCTTTGGTTTCAATAACTTTTGCAATAACCTGATTGCCTATTTTCGGAAAATTTGTAGCCATATTGCACCTCCTGTTTTTATTTGCTGTTTACACAACAATGTTTAATAATTTGTTTTTTACATAAATTATTTTTTTAGCTGTTTTGCCGGACATTGCTTTTTTTATCTTATTACTGTTCAAAGCGGATTCTTTGATAAAACTTTCTTCAGCATCAGCGGGAACCGTAAGCTTATCCCTGACTTTTCCGTTTATCTGGACAACTATTAATTTATTCTCTTTTTTCAATGCCTCTTCTTCGTAAACGGGAAAAGAGCGGTTGTATAAAAAATCGTTTTCATTGCCCGTTAAAAGAGACCATAATTCGTCTGCAAAATGAGGGACAAAAGGACTGAGGAGAATTATAACGTTTTCCACTGTTTCTCTGAAAACAGCCTTGTCAAGCTCTGTTTCAGGTTTTACAAGATACGCTTCATTTACCAGCTCCATTATTGCACTTATGGCAGTGTTAAAACGAAACCTGTCTTCAATGTCGTAGTTAACTTTTTTAACGGTTTCATGGGTTTTACGTCTTAAATCCTTTATCTTTCCTTTAATAGAGCCTTTTTCTCCGGAATATTTTTCCACGTTTTTTATTGTATCAATATTGTTTGTAACAAGGTTCCATACACGTTTTAAAAATCTGTAACAGCCTTCCACTCCCTGTTCGCTCCATTCAAGGGTTTTGTCGGGAGGTGAGGCAAAAAGAATAAATAATCCCGCTGTATCGGCACCGTAAGTTTTTATTATATTTTCAGGGTCAATTACGTTTTTTTTGCTTTTGGACATTTTTTCAACTCTGCCTACAATAACATCTTCACCGCATTTTAGGCACTTTCCATTGTCAACTTCTTCAGGAAAGAGCCAACCGTGATTTTTGCAACTGTATGTTTCCTTGCAAACCATTCCTTGAGTGAGAAGATTGGTAAAAGGCTCGTCAATGGAGCAATAGCCCAAATCTCTTAAAACTTTCGTGTAAAATCTCGAATACAACAGGTGTAAAACAGCGTGCTCTATTCCGCCAATATACTGGTCAACAGGAAGCCAATATTCCACGTCGCTTTTGTTAAAAGGAGCATTATCCGTGTGCGGAGAAGCATATCTCATAAAATACCATGAAGATTCCACAAAAGTGTCCATTGTGTCTGTTTCTCTTTCCGCTTCTCCGCCGCATTGCGGACAAGTTGTTTTTACGAAATCGTTAAGTTGGGAAAGAACGGAACTTGAGATTGTAAACTTAACGTCTTTGGGGAGCACAACAGGCAAGTCCTCTTCTTTTACTGGAACAACACCGCATTTTTTACAATAAACAACGGGGATAGGCGCGCCCCAATATCTTTGCCTTGAAATACTCCAGTCTCTCAGCCTGTAATTAACGGTTCTTTTGCCCAAACCTTTTTCAGCGAGAAACTCCGTTATTGCAGACATTGCCTCTTTGTTGTCCATTCCGTCAAATTGACCTGAGTTAAATAAAGTCCCGTCTCCTTCGTATGCCTCCGTGAGGTTTGAAAAATCAATACTGTCATCAAAAGGTTTGATTACCGGAATAATGTCAATATTATACTTTTTGGCAAATTCAAAGTCTCTCTGGTCGTGAGCGGGAACAGCCATTACCGCACCTGTCCCGTAATCCATGAGAACAAAGTTTGCAACATAAACGGGAATAACTCTGTTGTTTACGGGATTAATGCAAAAAGAGCCGGTAAAAACCCCTTTTTTTTCATAATCATCAGCTGTTCTTTTGATTTTGTCTTCTTTCTTCATTTCATTTATAACATTAAGAATCTCTTCTCTGTTATCACCGCAAACAAGCTTATTTACCATGGGATGCTCCGGAGCAAGGCTCATAAAAGTGGCTCCGAAAAGGGTGTCCGGCCTTGTGGTGAAAACAGTTAAATATTCGTCTGAATTTAGAAGTTTGAATTTAAGCTCGCTTCCGTAGCTTTTGCCTATCCGGTTTCTCTGCATTTGAAGCACCTTCTCCGGCCAACCAGAAAGCTTGTCCGTCCATTGAAGAAGCTCTTCCGCATAATCTGTAATTTTAAAATACCATTGGGATAACTCTTTTACTTCCACGCTGTTGCCGCATCTCCAGCAGCACCCGTCTTCCACCTGCTCGTTTGCGAGAACAGTATGGCAATGCTCACACCAATTCACATTACCTTGAGATTTGTATGCAAGCCCTTTTTCAAACATTTTAATGAATATAAGCTGCTCCCATTTATAATAATCGTCGTCGCATGTTGCAAACTCTCTGTCCCAATCGTAACTGAAACCAAGCTGTTTCAACTGCTTTTTCATGTATTCTATATTATCGTAAGTCCAGTTTGCAGGGTGAAGATTATTGGTAATAGCTGCATTTTCCGCAGGAAGCCCGAAAGCGTCCCATCCCATTGGGTGTAACACGTTAAAACCTTTCATTTTTTTGTATCTTGCCACTACATCTCCAATGGTGTAATTCCTAACATGTCCCATATGAATTTTTCCTGAAGGATACGGGAACATTTCAAGAAGATAATATTTAGGTTTGCTACTGTCTGTTTCTGCTTTGAAAAGATTGTTTTCTTCCCATTTTTTTTGCCATTTTTGCTCTATTTCATAAGCATTGTATGATTTGTCCAACATTGTCCTCCTGTTTTGTAAAAAATTACATAAATTTAACACAATTTTTTTCATTTGACAATTTTAAAATTCAAAAGTATATTTATACAGGTTCATTGTAAAAGTAGAACAGTTAATATTGAAAGAAATACAAGTTCAAAGTTGAAGAACGGTTTAATAACAAATGGAGAAAATTATACAATATGAGCTTAACATGTTAAAAGTTAATAAATTTTGTTTTTTTTAAACACCTCGCAGTATGACATTAGTTCAAGGAGGCAAAAATGATTAGGAAACCTGCTGTTGCCGGAGCTTTCTATACAGGGAATAAGGAGATGCTAATAAAAGAGATAGAGTCTTATCTTTCGGAAGTTGACGTTTCTATTGACGCAAATGTCAGAGGCATTATTGCTCCACACGCAGGATACATCTATTCGGGTAAAGTTGCCGCTTACGGATATAAAACAGTTCAAGGTAAACAGTATGATAAAGTTGTTGTTTTTGCTCCGTCACACAGAGCAATGTTTGACGGAGTTTCCATATTCCAAGGCAAAGGTTATGAAACTCCTCTCGGAATTGCTCCCATTGACACTGATACAGTTAAAAAATTAATATCAACCTCTTCTTTAATCAATTTCTATCCTGTTGCCCATGAAGAGGAGCACTCTCTTGAGGTTCAAGTCCCTTTTATTCAGGCAACAATGAAAGACTTTAAGCTGATTCCCGTTCTCGTGGGGAATCAGGATATATCTCAGCTTAAGCATGTTGCTGAAATTTTTTACAATATGTTTAAAAACGAAAATGTTTTATATATTGCAAGCACTGATTTATCCCATTTTTACAATTCTGAAACAGCTTCAAAGCTTGACTCAGTTGCCATTGAAACAATCAGAGCATTGGATTATATGAATTTTTACAATGCAATTAAAGAGCGAAAAGCCGAAGCTTGCGGTGCAGGTCCTGTAACTATTTTGCTCTATCTTGCAAAACTGAATAATTGGAATAAATGTAAAATTTTAAAATATGCGGATTCAGGAGATGTGTCAGGAGACAAATATAACGTTGTAGGCTATCTTTCAGCTGTTATATATTCTAATGGAAACCCAACTGAACAAGGTTTAACAGAATATGAAAAGGAGATTTTACATAAAATTGCCGAAGAAAGTATAAAATCAAAACTTTCCAATAAACCTTTCAACTTTGAATATAAAATAACCGACAATCTCTCTCAGGAAAGAGGAGCCTTTGTTACATTGCACAAAAACGGTAATTTAAGAGGATGTATAGGATACATTGTTCCTGTTGCACCTTTGCACGAAACAGTTAAGCAAATGGCTGTTGCAGCAGCTTTTGACGATCCGAGATTTCCTCCTCTCTCAGAAGAAGAGCTTAAAGATATTGACATTGAGATAAGCGCATTAACTCCTTTGAAAAAAATTAATGACATTAATGAAATACAAGTAGGCAAACATGGTATTTTAATAAAAAAAGGTTTTGCGTCAGGTGTTTTACTGCCTCAGGTTGCAACTGATTATAACTGGGACAGGCTTACATTTATCGAACAAACATGCATGAAAGCGGGACTTCCCGAAAATTCATGGAAAGAAAAAGACACGGAAATATATATCTTCAGTGCGGAAATTTTTTA
>CAZLFW010000153.1:0-3591 GCA_964559045.1 uncultured bacterium | reverse complement strand
CTATTTATAATGGATTCTTCGCTTTGCTCAGAATGACTTTTTGAGGTCATTCTGAAAGAGCGTAGCGACTGAAGAATCCATAAACTATTAATATTAAATGAAAAATCTACCATATTAATAGAAATACCGTGCAAAGGTCTTGTATTAATAACAACAATTTAAGAATATTACAAATGTCATTTCAAGTAGAAAATTGTATGACATATTGTAATTGACAAGTTATAAAAGTTAAAATAATTCAATATAATATAGTAAAACCATATTTGATTTTTGTTTTTTTGTCAATTCTTATTTATCGGAATCTTTTTGAAATTATAAAGATAAACATGTTTCTTTTTTTCTATATAAAGTTTATGGAAGTTTTTTGATTTTTTCCTTTATTTTATATAAAAAATTAAGTGCTTCAATAGGCGTGGTTTCATCTATGCTTAAAGCAGCCAATTCCTTTATTATTTCATCGGTTTGGCTTTCCTTGACTACTTCGAATATACTCTTTTCTTTTACGTTATTCCGTATATCCGGAACTCCTCTGCTTTCAAGTTTGTGAAGAATCTCTTTGGCTCTGTTAATAACAGGTTGAGGGATTTTGGCAAGTGATGCCACTTCAATGCCGTAGCTTCTGTCAGAAGGTCCTTTTTTAATCTGTCTGAGGAAGAGAAGCTTGTCTTCGGTTTCTTTCACGTTAACCGAGTAATTTACAATATTTGGAAAATCATTCTCAAGAGCTGTAAGTTCGTGATAGTGTGTTGCAAAAAGAACAAAAAACTTTTTTTTGTTTGAAGCAAGAAATTCAAGCACTGCCCATGCAATGCTCATACCGTCGTAAGTGCTTGTGCCTCTCCCTATTTCATCGAGAATTATAAAACTTTTTTCAGTTAAATTGCCGAGTATTTTACTTGTTTCTTTCATTTCAACCATAAAAGTGCTTTCACCTTCGAGTAATTTATCCTTTGCACCTATTCGGGTAAAAATTCTGTCAAAAACAGGATAATTAAAAGACTCGGCAGGAACAAAGCTCCCTACTTGTGCCATAATTGCAAGCAGAGCGTTTTGTCGCATGTATGTTGATTTACCTGCCATGTTAGGACCTGTAATGATAAACACGTTTGCGGAAGAATCCATGGATAAGCTGTTAGGAATAAATTCATTGTCCATGATTTCTTCCAAAACAGGGTGGCGTCCGTTGATAACGTGAAAAACGTTTTCATTGTTTATAACAGGTTTTACATAGGTTCTCTCAATTGCTTTGCGGGCAAAACCTGTTAATATGTCAACAGTTGCATACAGCTCCGAAATGTTTTTAATATCAGTACAAAATTCGGTTAATTCCTCCAACAAACCGAAATAAAACTGCTTCTGGAGCTTCTCAATGTTTTCGTCTGCGGATATAATTTTTTCTTCAAACTCCTTTAACTCTTCGGTAACGTATCTTTCCGCATTTACAAGAGTTTGTTTTCTTATGAAACGGTCGGGTATTTTTTCACTGTTTCTTTTGCTCACCTCAATGAAATATCCGAATACTTTATTAAATTTTATTTTCAAATTGGAAATTCCGTAATCCTCTTTAAGGGAGGTTTCATATTGCAGCAGCCATTTTCTTGCATTTAATCTAAGCTCTTTCAATTCGTCCAGTTCCTTGCTTATGCCTTGGTTAATGTAATCTCCGTTGGCAAGATTGTTAGAAGGCTCAGGTAGTATATATTTTTTTATTAACTCTATTACTTCTTTTAAATCGTTAAGTTCTCTGCATATAACTTTGGAAAGAGTGTTCTCCGTTTTAGACAGATTTTGTTTCATCAAAGGTATTGTTCCCAAATAATCTTTCAGCTTCACCAGTTCTTGAGGAAGAATGTTTTTTAAAGCTATTTTTCCGTTTAATCTTTCCAAATCTCCCAATTCGGAAAGGAGAACTTTTATCTCTTTTCTAATATTGTGAGATTCGGTTAATTCTTCTATAAAATCATAACGTTCTTTCAGCTTGTCAGTGTCGAGAAGAGGGTATGACAGCCATTTTTTTAACAGTCTGCCTCCCATTGGGGTAATGCACGAATTCAATGCGGAATATAAAGAGCCGTCTTTTTTGCCTGAAGCGTTTTTAAGTATTTCAAGATGGGACAGCGCATTGTCATCCAAGACAAGATACTTGGAAATATATATTTTTTCCGGATGTTTCAGGTGCTGCGGAATAAAACCGTTGTTTTCCAAAATATAGTTCAAGACAATTTTTACAATTTGCAGAGGCTTGCTTTTGTCAATATTGGATATCCACGTGTCAGTTTCAATGTTATCTAAAAAATATTTTTCATCTGTAAAATTTATTGCAAGTTTGTAAAATTGCAGCGGTATGCTTTTTTTTAATCTGTCAAAATCGTGCCTTGTCAAAAGCAGCTCTTTTGGCTGGTGTTTTTCTATTTCGTTAATTAAAGATTGAGAATCGACATTGGTTTCATAAAAAAACTCTCCGCTTGCAAAATCCACTATTGCAAGAGTTTCATTATAATAGACAAAAAGAAAATAATTTTCGTCGGTATATAGATTGTCTATTTCACTGTTAACAGCGGGAGTAAGTATTTTAACAACATCCCTTTTCACAATTGTTTTTGCAGTTCTCGGATCTTCAACCTGCTCGCAAATGGCTATTTTGTATCCGTGGTCAAGAAGTTTCTGAGTATAGTTGCTTAAAGCATGATACGGAATGCCGCACATTGGAATATTACTCTCTTTGTGTCTGCTTGTAAGAGCTATCCCCAATATTTTTGCCGCAATTTCAGCATCTTTGAAAAACATTTCATAAAAGTCGCCCATTCTGAAAAACAGTATTTTGTCTTTGTGGGTTTCTTTTATTGCAAGATACTGTTTTAACATTGGAGTTAAAGATTTTTCCGCAACCATAGTGAAGTATTATATCAGTTACTTTAAAAATTCCATATTTTTTTCCAAAAAATTTAAATGGTCTTTGATTTTATTTTTAAAAGATAAGAATAAATCAATGTTAAACGTGTGTTGCAATTCATAGCCGTAACATAAAAGAAAGAAAAATTTTTCCGGAGATTTGTCTCCGTAAAAAATATCTCCTATTAAATGGTGATTTACATGAGAGCAGTGAGCTCTTATCTGATGACGCGCTCCTTTGAAAATAACAATATTGCACATTGTAAAATATCCGTGAAAAGAGAGGGGTTGAACCAAAGTAATGTTGGTGTCTGATTTTTTTTTCTCTACCTTAACTTTTTTCCTTTTTTTCTGATTTATTTTAAAATTTATCAAAAGAGGTTTCTCAACTCTGCCTTTTAAAAAAGTAATGTATTTTTTTCTTATTTTCAAATTGTTTTCCATGTTTTTGTAAAAATAGGCAAATTTTTCGTTTTTTGCAGCTATTAAAATACCTTGCGTAATAAAGTCAAGCCTGTTTAAAAGTATATAACGAGGATTGAGTATACTTAAAAAATGTTCAACAGAGCATACGTTGCTTTCCGATTTCACGGAATGGAAAAAAGGAGGTTTGTAAACAGTAACAAGATTGTTATCTTCGTATAATATTTTTAAATTGGAATAATTAAAATTTGCTTCGGGTTCCGGAATGTCAGCTTC
>CAZLFW010000152.1:0-10949 GCA_964559045.1 uncultured bacterium | reverse complement strand
AAAAGAGCTGTTGAATATAAAGTGGCAAATGAAACTTTGCACAGTGTCAAATATGTTAAAATCAATCCTGTTAAAACGGATTTGTTCGATGCCATAACATTTTATCAAAGTGCAAATTATATGTATAAAAATCGTTTAAACAGAAGGTGTGTTCATGGGGTAAATTAGATATTCACCGTTAATAAAGTCATAAATTAGCGGAGGTGAAAATAGTATTTAATCTGATAAATTCGGAAAAATTACAGTGAATTCTGTAAAATCGTTTTTTTTACTTTTTACTGAAATTATGCCGTTATGCAGCTCTACTATTGATTTGCAAATTGCAAGTCCCAAACCGGTGTTGCCCGTATCTCTGCTGCGAGATTCTTCAGCTCTGTAAAATCTGTCGAAAATACGATTAAGTTTGTTTTCATCTATTCCGTCTCCTGTATTTTTTATGCAGAAAACGGTTTTGTCAGAGCTTGAAAACAATTTTGCTTTGATTTTTCCACCAACGGGAGTAAATTTATAAGCATTGAGGAAAAGGTTAAAAAACAATTTTTCAATTAAATCCTTTTCTCCTTTTATTTGAATGTTTTCTTCCCTAATATAGGTGTTAAAGTCAATATCCTTCAACTTGAAATAATCTTTAAAATCATTTGCAACGTCTTTTGCTATCAGTGATAGATTTATTTTGTGAAATTTACTGAAAGCTCCTGAATTTTCATGTAAAAAGTCTATTTGAGACAATAAAAGAAGTTTTGAAATAAGATTTTGAAGTCTTGAAATATTTGAAATTACTTTGTGGACATCTTTTTTTGTTTCTTTTTTCATTGAAGTGTCATTTAGTATGTTTTCAAGATTGAGTTTAATCATTGCCAAAGGAGTTTTCAGTTCGTGGGAAACATTTGCACAAAATTCTTCCTGCTTTTTAAAAGCTTTTTCAAGACGTTCGAAAAGTTGGTTCAATGTTTTGGAAAGCTTGCCCAATTCGTCGTTTGAAACTATTTCCAGCCGCGTATCAAGGCTTTTTTCCGAAATGTAATTGGCTTTTTTGATAATTTCGTTTAAAGGTTTTAAAGTAGTATATGAAAAATAAAAACCTAAGATTGTTATTAAAATAATGAAAATTCCGATTCCCCATGCAACTATGAGAAGAAGATTTTGGAATGATTCTTCCGTAGCCTCCATAGGATATGCTATCATAATATAGCCGCTGTGAAATTTTTTACTGAAAATTCTGAATTCCACTTCTCTCCTCGGGTCAGGGTGGAGATAAAGGAAAGAATGTTTTTTTAACTTTATTTCATAGGTTTTAAATATGGAACCTTTATTTTTAGGAAGGAAATCGGGAAAATTTTTCAGCTTTTCGGATAAAAGAGATTCGTATAAAATTTTTTTGTTTTTTGAATAAACTTTTATAACATATCTGTTTCCTATTAAATTCATGCGGTTTAGAATATTTTTGTTTTCCGTGAATATTTTTTCTATGTTTTGCGAAATTGTTACAATATTTCTGTCAATTGTATCATAAATTAAAAAATATGTTCTCAAAAGTATAAAGCCTGAAAAAAGGAGGAGAATAATTAATGAAAATAGCACAAAGAGAGAAGTTATTTTAGCTTTTATTGTCATTTGGCTTCCTTATGAGGAAAGTCTATTCTGAGCATTCGGAAATTTTATAGCCGAACCCTCTTTCTGTTTCTATTACCTGATTATCGGTTAATTTTGAAAGTTTTTTTCTGATATTTTTCACGTGAACCTCTACGAAATTAGATGTGGAAATTATGTCGTAAGTGTCACCCCAAACATGTTCCGCAATGTTGTATTTGGAAACAGGTTTGTTTTTATTTAAAATTAGGAATTCCAAAATACTGTATTCTTTGGGGGTTAAGTCCAATTTTTTTTTGTTTATGAAAATTTCTTTGGTTGCAAGGTTAAGTGAAATATTTCGAGCTGTTATTATGTTGGTGTTTTCTCCGCTGAACCTTCTTAAAACGGCTCTTATTCTCGCAAGCAACTCAAAGCTTGAAAATGGTTTTACAACATAATCGTCGGCTCCGAGGTCAAGTCCTTTAACCTTATCGGTAATATCTGCTTTTGCAGTAAGTATCAAAACAGGAGTAGCTATTTTTTCGTTTCTAATATGTTTCAAAATTTCATATCCGTTTAATCCCGGAAGCATTATATCAAGTATTATTATGTCGAATGATTCGGATAAAGCCGTATCGAGAGCTTTGTCTCCGCTATATTCAACAGTAACGTAAAAACCTTCTTTGTTAAGTAAATTTTTCAGCTCTTTTGCAAACTCTTTTTCATCTTCCACAATTAATATTTTCAATCTTCACCTTCCAAATACAAATAATACTTACCTATCACGGACAATATGAAGATAATATGAATTTTATTATTAAACGGCATATGTAAATTTTTTTCAAGATATTTTTGATATTAATGTAAAAATTTGTATTTTTGAAATGAATATGCTAAATACGGATATGATAAAAAAATTAAAAAACAGTTTAATTGAAATCGAGTCAGACTTTAAAGCGGGAAAAGTATCGCTTTACGAGCTCCTCAAACGGATAAGCTTTTCTTATGACACATTTTTTAAAGATTCTCTTGAAAAATTGTCTATTAAAACTCCTATGATTTTTCTCGGCACAGGGAGTTTCGCAAGAAAAGAGCTTTCTTTAAAATCAGATGTGGATATTCTTATTATTACCGAAAAAACAGTTGACTTAGAAGCTCAGGAGATTGTTAATTCAATTATCTATCCATTGTGGAACTTTAAAGTTGAAGTAGGTTACAGCATTAGAAGAACCGATGAATTTATAGAATTTGCCTTGAACGATGTTATGGAGTGGACAAAAGTTCTTGATTGCAAGTTTATTTACGGTAACAAAGAATTTTTTAAAAAGTTCAAATATAGTATTGATAAAGAGCTGTTTAATTCACGTGTTATAAATAAAAATCTGAAAGAGCTTTTCATCTTAAACGACAGTAGGCGTGAAAAGGCGGGAAATCTCGTTTATAATCTTGAGCCTGATATAAAAACCAATCCAGGCGGATTGAGGGACTTGCATCTTGTCAGATGGTATGTGAAACTCTTTGACAAAAAAGGTGATGTTTTAAGAGCTTCTGAAGTAAAAAACATAAGAAAAGCCAATAATTATTATCTTTATTTAAGAAACATTCTGCATTGTATCACCGGAAGGAAAACCGACCTTCTCGGTTTTGAGCAGCAGAAGATTGTTGCTGACACGCTTTATCCCGGTGAAACAGGTAAACTGGAAAAATTAATGAAAAGATTCTACTTTTACGGCAACCTCGTAGATTACGCTTATGAATATATAAGGGAAAGATTTTTATCCACATTCCTTATTGATTCGGCTTATAACAGAAAAATTGATGAGTTTTTTTACATAGACAACTTCAAATTGTGTATGTATGACTACAACATGCTCAGGGAAAATCCTCATTTGATAATAAAATCTTTTTATCTTTCCCAAGACAGACAGGTGTATCTTTCTTACGATTTAAGGGAAGCCATTAAAGCAAATGTAAGGAAAATAGATTCAAACTACATAAAAAACAGAGAAAACGTAAACATGTTTTTTAATATTCTGGAGAAAGGCTCTCCTTTGGCTTCAACTTTAAGAGTTATGAACCAGCTTGATTTTTTATCTTATTTTATACCTGAATTTAAAAAAATTAAATATAAAATAACTTACGACATGTATCACAAATATACAGTTGACATTCACAGTCTACTTGCTGTTCAGGAACTGAGAAATTTGTTCAACGGAAATTATATTCTCGAATTTCCCTTTATTTCCGCTCTTTCATTAAATTTGCCTGACAAAAGATACTTGCTTTTTGCCGCTCTTTTGCACGACATTGGAAAGGGGATAAAAGGGAATGAATCGCATCTTGTTAAAGGAGCAGTTGTTGCAGAGAGAATATGCAAAAGAATGGGTTTGGATAAAAAAATTACGGAAAATATAAAGTTTATTGTTGCAAATCATACGTTAATGACAAATACGGCTTTGAGAAGAGACATTAACAATGAAGAAGAGATTATGAATTTTGCCAAAAAGGTTAACAGCACGCAATTGCTTAATTTTCTTTTTCTAATTTCTTTTGCCGACTTGAAAGCTGTTTCCCCCGAGACTCTCGACAAGTGGAAGTATTCCAAACTACAGGATTTATACATTAAAACTTTTTCAATTATTAATCAAAAAAATTACAAAATGGATACGGTGCAAGAAAAAATCGCACAGATAAAATCTTATATTCTTGAGAATATACCCAAGGATGAGGAAATTAAGTTTAACAAATTCATTTCAATTCTTTCGAGAAGGCTCATTCTTAACTTTCAACCTCAAGAAATTTTAAGGCTTTACAAAATGTCAACAGGAGTGAAAAAACTGCCTTTTATTGACATTTATCACAACAAGGATAAAGATCTGCTGGAAATTTTAACTTTGTATCATAATTATCCCGGTATTTTTAATAAGATAGTGGGTATTCTCTCTCTTTCCAACTTCAACATAGTGAGCGGTGAAATTTATACCAATTTAAACGGCACAATAATAGACATTTTTGAAGTTAAGCCTATTTTTCAGCATGAATTTCCGGAAGAGCTTTTTCCCGTTATTGAAAATAATATGAAAAAATATTTAAATGAAAAATCATGCTCCAATGATTTTGAAAAAGAATTAAACAGAAAAATTTTAAGTTACAGAAAGAAAAACATTTACAATATAGTGCCCATTATTAAATTTAACAATTCCGATAACGGTTTTTTTACCATTCTTGAGATAATTGCCGAAGATTTTGTGGGACTGTTGTATAAAATCACCAAAATATTATCCAAAAGAGGATTGGAAATTCATTCGTCCAAAATTACCACTCAGGGAGTTAAAGCGATAGATACTTTTTATATAACCGATATGGACGGATATAAAATTATTGATAAAGCCCTTCAAGAGAAGTTGACATTTGAAATTATGGAAACATTGAACGAATTTAAAAATTTGTAAAAATGTTTTGACAAAATTTTTCTAATTATATATATGGCTTGACTTCCAAAAACAGATTGAAATTCGGAGTTGCCTGCTTCTCTGTTTTGTTAATTATTACAACGTGTTGTGTGAACGGCGTTGGAGCAGGGGGAAGTTTTTTCTTTTGAAATATCAATAAAATTCAAAGGAGGTGGCTATGAATACTTTAGGAAGACATCTGCTTGTGGAGTTTTACGATTGCAATCCCGAAATAATCAATAACAAAGACTTGGTAGAGAAATATATGAAAGAAGCTGCAATTGCAGCGGGTTCCACAATTGTCCAGTCTGTTTTTCATATGTTTCAACCACACGGTGTCAGTGGTGTGGTGGTTATTGCAGAGTCTCACCTTGCAATTCATACGTGGCCCGAATATTACTATGCGTCGGTTGATTTGTATACTTGCGGCACATGTGTAAATCCAATGGATGCTTATACGTATCTTAAAGATAAATTTGAATCTCAAAATGCCGATATAAAGAGATAGCAAGAGGAGATGTTGAAAGAATCGTTGCAAATATGAGCTTTAAAGAGGAGCCTGTTTACAAAAAAGCTGCCAACGGCACATACAGCTCCAAAGGTGTGGTTCTTTGACTGAAAGACTACATGAAAAAGAAGGATGGAGGTTTCCATGATATGTCAGACGCCGTCTAAGTTTTTTTTGGTTTCAGGCAGTTCAGAAGGTTATACACCTTTAAACTCGTTTGACGGTGCATTGTTGAACGCAGGAATAGGTAACACGAATTTGGTGAAAATGAGCAGTATTGTTCCTCCTGCTTGCGAGGAGATTGAGCCTGTTTCCCTGCCTTACGGAGCGCTTGTGCCTGTTGCATATTCATCAATTACGTCTGACCTCGAAGGTGAAGTTATTTCCGCTGCTGTTGCTGTAGCAATACCTGAAGACGATAAAAAGCCGGGACTTATAATGGAATATTCGTCAAGGGGAAGGAAAGAGGATATTGAGAAAATAGTTGTGAAAATGGCTGAAAAAGGTATGGATATGAGGAATGAGCCCATTAAATATGTAAAAAGCATATCAATTCAGCACAGAGTTGAAAAAACAGGCACTGCGTTTGCCGCTGTTGTTCTGTGGTATTAGTAAATTTTCCTGATAAAACGAGGGGTGAAGTATGAGCGGATTGTGGTTTACCGAGCTTCACGGAAAAAGTTCGGGAATAACCGTTAAAGTGAAAAAAGTTTTAAGAAGCATTGAAACCAAATTCCAAAAGCTTAACGTTTATGAAACGGAAGATTACGGTAAAATGCTTACTCTTGACGATTTGGTAATGACAACTGAAAAAGACGAATTCATATACCACGAAATGATTGTCCATGTTCCTCTTTTTTCTCATCCCTGTCCTGAAAATGTTTTGATAATAGGAGGTGGTGACGGAGGAACCTTGCGAGAGGTTTTAAAGCATAAAACTGTTAAAAATGTGGATATGGTGGAGATAGACGAGGAAGTTGTAAAAGCTTCGAAAGATTTCTTTCCGAATTTTGCAAAAGCTTTTGACAACCCAAAGGCAAATTTGATTTTTGACGACGGCATTGAATTTGTTAAAAACAAAAGCAACATTTACGATATAATTATTGTTGATTCCACTGACCCCATTAATATAGGCGAAGGACTGTTTACCACGGAATTTTACACTAATTGCAAAAATGCTTTGAAAGAAAAAGGTATTTTAACCAATCAGTCGGAATCTCCTTTTCACTCATCGGAGTGGGTTAAAAATATTTTTTCCAAATTGAGCAAGGCGTTTCCCATTGCCAAATTATACAGAGCAGAAGTTCCCACTTATCCTCCGGGAATATGGTGTTTCGGATATTGCTCCAAATCAGTGGAGCCTTCGGAACATTTTCAAAAAAGAAGATTTTCCGAATACAATTTAAAATTGAAATATTACAATGAAGAGATTCATTTTGCGGCATTTGCATTGCCTAATTTTGTAAAAGAGCTGATAGCGGTTTAAGTTTGATAAGCAACGTAACTTAAAACAGTGTAACTAATCCATTAAAAAACAAAGATAACAACAGATGTTTAATAACAAAAGTATAGTTACGATTAATACAAAAACAACCTTGAAAAAAGAGATTTTCAGGTTAAAGCTTTCAAAACGACAGTTTTAATGGCAAATAGTGCCTTTTGAAAAATTTTTTTCACGGGACTTTTATGAAATTTATCGGGTCGAAAGAAAATATTGAAAATTGTGATATTGTCCTTGTGGGTTTGCCTTTTGACGGCACAAGCTCTTTTAAGAGCGGTAGCAGATTTGCTCCCAACAGTGTTAGAATTTATTCGGATGTTCTTGAAACTTACTCACCTGTTTTTGATAAAGATATTGAAAATGTAAATTTTTACGATTACGGAGATATTTGTATTACTGTTAATAATTTTCAAAAATTCTCTCAACAAGTGCACAATACATATTCTGAGCTTTTGAAGCAATCGAAAAGAATTTTATCAGTTGGAGGCGAGCATCTCGTTACACTTCCCGTTGTTTCCGCATATAAGGAGTTTTTTGAAAATTTTAAGTTGATTCATATTGACGCTCATGCTGATTTGAGAGATAATTATTTGGATGAAAAATTTTCTCATGCCACTGTTATGAGGCGGATTTCCGAAGTTATTAAGCCTGAAGGCATTTATCAATTCGGAATGCGTTCAGGCACAAAAGACGAGTTTGTTTTTGCCAAAAACAACACTAAGTTTCAGCCTTTTCACTTAAACGATAACTTGAATTTCATAGATGAACTCAAAGGGAAAAAGGTTTATATTACCATTGACCTTGATATACTCGACCCTTCTGTTTTTCCCGGAACAGGCACTCCCGAACCAGGTGGAGTATCTTTTAAAGAACTTGAAAATTTTTTAAAAAAACTATATAATCTTGACATTATAGGAGCAGATGTAGTAGAGTTACTTCCTGATAACGATACAAGCGGAATATCTTCTGTTGTTGCGGCAAAAGTAATTAGAGAGCTTTTAATTTTGATTAACAAATAAAAAAAAGAGGTGCAGCTTGAAAGCAGAAAAATTGAATTACTTTAAAGAAATGTTAAAAAAAGAGAAAGAAAAACTACTTGAAAATATGGAACGAATGAAAAACGGTGAAGTTTTTGTTGATAAAGATTCCATAAAAGACGTTGTTGATGCTGCCAGTGACGAGCTTGACAAGGCATTTGTTATGAGGATAAGAGACAGAGAATTAAAACTTATAAAAAAGATTGACGAAGCATTAAAGAGAATAGAAGAGGGTAGTTACGGTATTTGTGAAGAGTGCGGTTGTGACATTGAGGAAAAGCGTCTTAATGCCAGACCTGTTGCAACATTGTGCATTGCATGTAAAGAAGAGCAGGAAGAGCAGGAAAAGCGTCTGGAAAAACAAGGTAAATGAAACGTATTCATGTTGCCGAGAAAGTTGTTGAAAACCTTTTTAGCAATAATATAAAACTTCAAAAAAAAGAAAAAATACTGGTTTACACGGATAAACTTCTCAAAGAAGCAAGCTGTTTGATATAGCTGTTTTCTTTTCTGATATTGCCAAAAATTATTCCAATCATGTTTCATTTACGTTTTACTCTTCTCTTGAAGGGCACGGATGCGAACCACCTGAAAATGTATGGAGAGAAGCTTTTGGAAATGCTGTTGTGGATGGGTTAATTGAAAAAGGTTTGTTTAAGAAACTGCTTAACAAGCAGTTAACAAAAGAGAAAATAGAGGGAGTGAAAAAAATAGTAACTGACCTGAAAGAAGCTTCCGTTGACGTGGTTGTTGCGCTTTCTTATTTTTCAACGAGTCATACTCAGTTTAGGCAGCTTCTTACCAATGTTTGCGGTGCAAGATTTTGCAGTATGCCTCTTTTTGAAGAGGAAATGTTTTATACTGCATTGCAGGAAGATTGGAGTTTTTTAAAAAGAAGAACCGTTTTTTTAAAAGAAAAGCTTAGAAAAGCGTCTCATGTTGTTGTTAAATCAGGTAACGGCACTTATCTTACCTTTTCGGTTGTTGACAGAGAATTTCACACTGATACGGGAGAACTTTCGTTTCCCGGAGCTTTTTCGAATATTCCCGCTGGAGAGCTTTTTATTGCTCCGAGAGAAGGCACTGCAAACGGAAAACTTGTTATTGAATATTCACCTGATGCAAAATTATCGTCTCCTTTGATTCTATGGGTTGAAAACGGTATAGTTGTCCATATAGAAGGCTCTGACCCTTATAAAAACGTTTTGTTGGAAAAATTAAAAAAGTCAAATTTTAACAGAAACATTGCCGAATTTGGAATAGGCACAAACAGTAAGGCTTCCAATATGCTGAATATTCTCGAATCTGAAAAAATCCTCGGCACAATACATATTGCACTTGGAGATAATTCTTCATTCGGCGGAAAAGTTAAAACCAATTTTCATGAAGATTATATTGTAGAGAAACCTACAGTGGAGATTTATACCGAAGACAAAAACAACTTTTTTATTTTATACAACGGAAAACCTTTATTTTAAAAATGGATAAAATAGTTATTCTCACGGGACCAACTGCAACGGGCAAGTCCTCATTATCAATTGAGCTACTGGAAAGATTCCCTTTTGAAATAATAAATTGCGATTCCATGCAAGTATACAAATATTTTGACATTGGAACGGATAAGCCTAACCAAGAAGTTTTAAAAAAATATCCTCACCATTTACTCGGATACGTTGAACCTGACGATGAATATGACGTAAAAAGATACATTACTGATGCTTATGCAAAGGTAGATGAAATTGTTAAAAAAGGAAAAATTCCGTTACTTGTGGGAGGAAGCGGATTATACATAAAGTGTTTTCTTTACGGATTAATAGATGAAAACAGTAAAGAAAAAGAGATTAGGAAAAAATTTAAAGAGTTTGATGCCGATTATCTGTATTCGAAACTGAAGATAATAGATTACAGGTCATACGAAAAAATTAATAAAAACGATAAATACAGAATTATAAGAGCTCTGAGTTTTTATTATGCAAATGGAAAGACAATTTCCGAGACAAGAGCTTTGCACGGGTTTAAGAAACCGAAGTTCAACTATTTTAAATTAGCCATTAAATTTAACAGAGATTTATTATACGACAAAATTAACAGAAGAGTTGATTCCATGATTGAGAGAGGTTTAATAGAAGAAACAAAAGCCCTTATGGAGAAAGGCTTTGAAAATTCACCGCCTATGAAAGGAATAGGTTACAGAGAGATGAAATTATATTTAAAAGGTGATTTGACAAAAGAGAGAGCTATTGAACTGGCAAAACAAAACAGCAGAAAATATGCTAAACGTCAAATTACTTGGTTTAAAAGAGAAAATGATATTTTTTGGAGTGATCTTACCTTAAAAAACTCTCTTTTTGAAAAACTCGAAAAGTTTGCGGAGGAGTAAATATGGGGAAAGAATTTAACATTCAGAATCAGTTTTTAAACAAGCTCAGAAAAGCAAGAGAGCAGGTATACGTCCAAATTAAGGGTGACAGGACTTTTCAGGGATACATTGCAGCATTTGACAATTATTCAATACTTCTCAAAGAGTCTTCCTCTATGCCTCCCATCCTTATTTTTAAACATTCGGTGGCGTATATTGGCATTATCAGCTCAAAACCCAATTCCGACATTGATAATATAGGCATGGAAATTTAAAATTTATAAAAAAACAATAAAGAAAGGTTAAAATAATGAAAAAATTTTTGATTATACTAATTATTTTTACCTCAATTTCAGCTGCAGGAGCTTATTGTCTGCTTTTTACACAGCCGGGGAACAATCTTTTGAAACCTTATCTTCAAAGCAAAATATCGGAAAAAATAGGAATGCCTGTTGAAATAGAGGATTTTACTTTAAGGACTTCTTTTATAAAATTGTATCTGAATTCTCCGTCAGCGTTA
>CAZLFW010000151.1:0-3561 GCA_964559045.1 uncultured bacterium | reverse complement strand
TTTGTATAATAACAAAAACTAAAGACTATTGCCTAATTCAACGTTGAACTATGAACGTTGAACCGTGAACGAATGTTGTCACTCTGAGGGTGTAAATCCGAAGAGTCCAGAAACAATGGATTCTTCAGTCGCTTCGCTCCTTCAGATATTATGGATGACCTCTTGTAATCTGGGGCTGGTTACCCTATAAGAATTGTGTTAAAGAACACGAAAACTTAAAAGGAGGTCATCCATAATATCTGAAGGAGCACAGCAACTGAAGAATCCATAAATTATTAATATTAAATAAAAATTTTAAAAAATTCTCTTGACAAGTTGGGGTATATATAGGATAAATCTATTTTTTAGACACATTTTTTTGACTTGTTTTACTTTTTCTATTGCAATTTTAAAGCTTTTTCAACAAACTGAGATTTATTTCATCCATGTTGTTTTCCTTGGGAGTTTCTATTATAATAGGGATTTTTTTGAAGTAGTCGTCATTTAGGAAAAAACCGAAAGCATTTGCTCCTATTTTCCCTTTTCCTATATGCTCGTGTCTGTCCACTCTTGAGCCCAATTCTTTTTTGGAATCGTTAAAATGAATAACTTTGATATTTTCAATGTCGAGAATTTTATCAAACTTTTTTTTCAAAGCAAAAAAAGTTTTTTTGTCTCTGAAGTCGTAGCCTGCTGCAAAAAGGTGGCATGTGTCAATGCAGTAGCCTATATTTTTTGCAAACTCGGATTTCTCTCTAATCTCTTTTAAATGCTCCAGTTTGTGTCCTATTGAATTACCTTGTCCAGCAGTGGTTTCCAGCAGAATCATAATATTGCTGTCTGAATATTTTTGAAGAACAATATTCAGGTTTTCAACTATTCGTTTTATCCCCTCTGTTTCACCGGAGCCTTTGTGGGAGCCGGGATGAAGGACAAGGTATTTTATGTTGAGAACTTTACAGTTTTCAAGCTCTTCGCTTAATGCTGTTATTGATTTGGCAATTGTGTTTTTGTTGTCTGAAGCGAGATTTATAAGGTATGCAGAGTGGGCTATAACCGATTTTATTTTGTATTTCTTTTTTAAAAGGAAAAATTTTTGCACATGATCTTCGGAAATTTTTTTTCCTAACCATCTATTTGAGTTTTTAGTGAATATTTGAAGTGCATTTGTTTGTAGTGCGTGTGCTCTTTCCAGTGATTTGTAAATGCCGCCTGCAATGGATTGATGAGCTCCGAGAGTGTGGGCTGTCATGGAGAAATATAAAAAAAGCAGCCTTAAAAGGCTGCTTTGTGATTAGTTTTCTTGAATGAAAGTCTCTTCATAATCTTTTTCAAGCTTTTCAAGGTGTTTTTTCTCTTCGTCTCTTAATTTGTCGAAAAGGTATTCCATTTTACTGCCTTTGCAGGAATTCATAAGAGCAGTATAAAATTTGATGGCTTTTTTCTCGCTTGAAATGGCATAAGCGTATATATCTTGCAAAGACGAATCAGAAGAAATTTGATTCTCTTCCGTCATATAGTCGGCAATTGAAAATCCTTCGGGAATTTTACCTTGTCCCAAATCCTCTATGGCTGTATCGTCAAGCAATGCAAGCTCAAGCTTATGTTTATGCTCAAGTTCGTCTGCCGCCAATTCTTTCAAGAGGGTTTTGGCTCCTTTGTCATCTACTTTTTTTATGGCTGTATAGTAAGTATTAAAAGCGTCGCTTTCTCCTTTTATGGCAACTTGCAATGCTTCTTCGAAAAACATACAAAAATCGTTCATTTTGCACTCCTTTCGTGAAAAATTATTCACGCTCATATCAGAACTTTACATGTTTGTCAAATTATTAAATATTAAAAATAATTTTAACGCAACCGAATCACCGAAAATTCGTGTTGTATAAAAAATACATAATTTTGTATCTGTCTCAGCTTGTCGGACGTTTTAAACAATGTTCCTCGCTTTTCTCCAACCTTGAGCTTTAAATTCACGCATCCTTGAATTCGCCCACTCTTTAAACTCTTTAAAATATTTTTTTGGGTCTGATTTTGCCAAAATATTAAGACGTTCTCTGTCTTTTTTGCCTTTCTCTTTTTCGCCGGGGAAAAGCTCTTTCCATGTGGCATATCCCTCGTCAAATAAAAATTCAGGTGTAATTGCATCTTCGGGTATGTCTGTTTTTCGAGAAGCTACAAATTTGGCAAGCTCCATATTGTATTCGATTATCCAGCCGTTATCATTGATCATTGAGCTTTTGTCGAATTGTATTTTATCCGATTCTTCCGGGCAGAAAACAGCTTCCACAACCTCTTGAGGCATTATGTTGTCTCTCATGTTAAAAGGGACAAAATATTTTCCGCAACTGCACTTTACTCTAATGTCCATACACATTTTAATCCTCCATTATTTGATAATAATTATCATTACTATCTTTTTGCCGAATAGTCAATATCTTTTCAATTAAATTTGTTTAATTGTATTTTTATTTGACAGCAAGGACATTATTCTTTCAAAATACTTTTTACCTATTTCCTTCCAAGTATAATGTTTGCGGACAAAATTGCAGGCTTTTAACCCCTTTGAATAAGCTTCTTCCCTGTTTTGATACACGTGAAACATTAGCAGTTTCAAGTGGTTTATTTTGGGAGTGTTAATGTCTATTTTCGGTTTCACAAGATTAAGACCTTTCATCTTATGCTTTACTTTAAAGGCGTCAATGAGATAGGAATGCTCCTCTTTACAGAAATCGTCAGTTGCTCCTCCTTTGGTGACTATCACCGGTTTTCCGCAAGCCATTGCTTCAAGAACCGGTAATCCGAAACCTTCTCCTCTGTATGGATGAACAAGACAAGACGAATGGTTGTATAAAGAGGCGAGCTCACTCTCTTTTAAATTACGGTTAATGTAGATTATTTCGGGAGAATTAGGCATTTTTTTTATTTCATTGATTCGATGGATAAAATTTTGGTTCATGTAAAACGAGTCAGTGCCAAAATCTTTAATAATAAGTGCCACATCGTCTTTGCATGAAAAAATATTTATATATGCTTCAAGAAGTATGTCTATCCCTTTTCTCCTAATTGTGCCGCCAACAAAGAGAAATTTAAATTTTTTTTCAGTTTGGACAACTTTGTCTTCTGCTTCGAAGATATGAAATATTTCAGGATTATAGCCGTTAGGGATAACTTTGATTTTTTCTTTTTTCACATTACTGTTTACAAGAGATTGTTTTACGAATCTACTGGGAACCCAGATTTCATCTAAAATATGATTTAAAGGAGATATCCATTGCAATGGAATTGCCTCATATTCCCAAGGAAGTATTATACATTTTTTACTATTTGTAAATTTTCCAAGATTTAAAACAGGAGGCCAGTTATGAACAATAATCATGTCAAATTTTTTATTTTCATTAATTTGAGTAATATTTTCAGTTGTTTGAATATCAAATCCTTCGGATAAAAGGAGTGTGCAGAGAGTGTTGTTGATTATTGAGATTGAGCTAAGTCGCTTAAAGTGTCCTACAATTAAAATGCTATGACTATTATTTTTCATTGAATTTTTTCAAAGAAGTAAATTTATAACACTTTGGCAAAAGG
>CAZLFW010000150.1:0-6355 GCA_964559045.1 uncultured bacterium | reverse complement strand
TTGGAAGATAAATATTACGATGCTAAAAAAATATTTTTAAATGCAGCATAAAAAATAACAAAAAAAGAAAAATTGGTCTTGACAAATGGGGACAGCTTATTTTTATTGTTCTATAAATTTAAAATTAATTGTCATACATGTTCCAAATACCGCAAGGACATACAGCGGCACAAAAACCGCATCCTATACAAAGCTCATCGTCAACAACGTATTCGTATGAACCGTCTTCATGCTCCACTCTTGTAATTGCATTCTGGAAACAGGTTTGTTCGCATATCATACAATCTCGACATGTCCCGCATGACATACATCTGTTCGCTTCGTCATCGGGAGAAGCTCCGGGATTTTTGTCCCTTTCGTAATACTGATGCTTAATTCTGTCGTAATCAACAACATCTCTGCTGTCCCAAGAAAATTCTATTCCCGAAAGCTGAGCATGAACATAATATGCCGCCTTCCTGCCTTTGCCAAGAGCATCTGTAATAAGTCCCTGAGCAGTAACATCTCCCACGGCAAGAATTTTGCCGTCTGATGTTTCGCAACGCTCGTTTACTTTGATATATCCTCTCTCCGTTTCAAGCATGTTTTCCGGAATAAAGTCAAGCTCAGGAGTTTCTCCGATAGAGATGAAAACTTCGTCCGCTTCGAGAAAAGAGCCATCTTTAAAATATATTTTGCCTTCTTTTTTGTCATACTTTGAAGTGAATTTGGGATAAAGAATTTCCGTGCCTTTCTCTTTTGCAAGCTGCTGCTCTTTACCGAAACTCAAAGGTTTCTGTATATCCACTGCTATAACCTTTTCGGCCCCAAGGTCGTAAGCTTCGCAGCAAATATCCATACCCACGTTGCCTGCTCCTATAACAACCACTTTTTTGCCTGTTAAATCCATTGGAGTTCCAATGTTGATTCCTTTGAGAAAAACTATCCCGGGAATCACATCTTCATATCCTTCGAAAGGAATAACTCTCGGAGCATGAGCACCTGTTGCGAGAATAACTTTTTCATTTTCGGAATAAATTGTTTTAAACAATTCGGTGTCAACCTTTACTCCTGTTTTAATCTCTATTCCGAGGCTTCTAAATCTTTCAATCTCTTTTTTCAGAATATTTTCAGGAAGTCTGTTTTTAGGGATACATTGGAAAATTTTACCGCCCAATTCCTCTTCTCTTTCGTATAACGTAACATTGTAGCCTTCTATTGCAAGTCTCCATGCAGCAGCCATACCGGCAGGTCCTCCGCCTATAATCGCAACCTTTTTATTTTTCTTCTCTTTAATCTCAGGCGCAGGAAGGTCAAGACTCAATCTTCCGAGATACGCTATATCAACAGGCTCTTTTAAATGTATTCCCCTTGAACACGCATCCATACAAGGATTAGGGCAAACGTATCCGCAAACCGAACCTGGGAAAGGCGAATATTCCAACACAAGCTTCAAAGCTTCTTCTTCATCTCCGTTCCTTAACAACCATGTTCTCGTCTGAGTAGGTATTCCCGTAGGACAGTTAAAAGCACAAGGTGCGTTAAATTTATTGTTTTCCCATTTGGGAATTCTTCTTCTTTCTTCTCCTGATACAATAAACGGAAGAATTGTTTCGTCTATCTCTATTAAATCTCCGAAAATACCGCCTTTACCCACTTCTTCTTCCCAAATGTTGCTCTTAAATAATTTCATGGGCATAGGAGCTTTATGTCTTGCTGCTCTTTCCGCAGGTGTCAAAGGAACTACCTTTTTCCACAGGTTAATATCTTTTGTAAGCTCTTCATAATAGCTTTCCCTGTCTATTGCACGGAGATAATCTTTCATATTCTCCGTTAGCCATTTCCAATCCTCTTCATTGAGGCTCTCCACTCTTACGTCATTTTCACTGAATCCGTAGGCATTTCCTCTGAAATATATTTTACCTCCAACCATTCCCACACAAGGTCTGTATCCAAGGATATTTTCAGGATTACGAGGTTCAACACCGCAGACAACTGCAATACCGCCTGCTTTAAATTCTGCAAATGAATCGCCTACATCTTTGAAATACCAAGATTCAAGAGGCTTGAACCTCGGATTTCTTTTTGTCATGGTGTCGCATCTTGCACCGCCGCTACCTTGAACGTAAAGTTTACCCTGAGCTCCTGCATTGTGAGCTCCATTGGTAACGTCTCCCAACACGGTAATTGTGGCACCGCAGTTAATCCAGCCTACATCGTCGGAGCACGAGCCGTGCACAACTATTTCGGTTCCGAACATTCCCATGCTTCCCAATCTCTGTCCGGGAGCACCGAAAACTTCTATTTTAACAGGCTCGGGCTTCGGCCATATTCTTCCTCCGATACCGTGCTGTCCGTTTGCATAAATTTTCAGATATGTGTATCCGTCTTTTACACTTTTCTGGATTTGAAATTCCAAATCTTTCGAAGGAACTCTTTCTCCGTTTATTGTCCCTTTAATTTCAATAATTTTTTCACTCATATTTTTCTCCCGAAAAGAATATTAGCATGTATAATCTATCTTCAATCTTTCAGCAATTGCTTTGTCTCCCACAGACAATCCGTCACTCATTCCTATTGGAAGCTGAGTGCTTCTGCCCATTGGCGCAAATATTTTTTTAAGCTCGGTATTGGCGCTTTTAAATACTTCAACAACTCTCTCAGCAACCTTTTCGGAGTCAAGCCTTTTGTAAAGCTTTGGGTTCTGGGTTGTTATGCCTTTGGGGCATATACCGAGGTTACACACGTTACATCTGTTGTTTTCATCACCGAGGCATCCTGCTGCTGCCTGCATAATATATTTTCCTATGCTTACGGCACTTGCTCCGAGCATTATAAGTGAAGCGGTGTTAGCTGCAAGATTTCCCGTTTTACCCACACCGCCTGGTGCAATTAAAGGAAGCTCGTTCTGTTTACCTGATGCAACAAGGTCAAGATAACATTCCCTTAAATTCGAGACAATAGGATGTCCCATTTTATCCATAGATACATTGTAAGCAGCACCTGTGCCTCCATCTTCACCGTCTATCGAAAGAGCCGAAGCAAACGGATTTCTCGCAAGGTTATTTAAAACCGCTTTGGCTGTTTTTGTCCCTGAAATCTTAGGATAAACCGGAACTCTAAAGCCAAAAGCCATACTCATGGAAGTTATCATTTTGGCAACAGCTTCCTCAATGGAATATTTGGTTTGATGAGTAGGGGGCGACGGTAAATCAACATTGGTTGGCACTCCTCTGATTTTGGCTATCAATGGTAAAACTTTTTGAGCCATTAAAAGCCCGCCGTCTCCCGGCTTTGCACCTTGTCCGTATTTGATTTCTATCCCTGCGGGATCTTCTTTCATATATGGTATTGCATGTATAATTTCATCCCAACCGAAATATCCGGAAGCTATCTGAAGAATCATATATTTAATGAATCTTGATTTTAAAAGTCTCGGAGGAACTCCTCCTTCACCTGAACACATTACAACTGGAATTTTCTCAACCTCATTCAGGTATGTCACTCCCATTATGAGCCCTTCCCACATTCTCGGAGAAAGCGCTCCCATTGACATTGAGCCTATCATAATGGGAAAAATTTCTCTCACCGGCGGAACAAACACAGTGTCATTCAAAAGCATGTTGTCATCTTCTTTTTTTACCGTAAGCGGAAGATTTTCGGCAGGAAGAATTCTTCCGAGGTATGTTCTTATGTTAAACTCATGCCTCTGAGCATCAAGCGCAGGGTCGGTAAGCATTGAAATACGAGTAAATTTCAGTTTATCCAAGGTTGAAACATCAGGGTCGTTCTTCCTCCCCCCTCTTTTGTAAGGCACACCGCCTGTATTTTTATGAATAAGGAATTTATTTGCCGAATTAAATTCTGGGAATATGGCATCATTGGGACACACCATGGAACATGTTGCACATCCGGTGCACCATCTGTCAATATCGGTAACCTGTTTGATTCCGTGAAAAACTTTTTTAACTGTGCTTGGCGCAGGGAAAGGTCCCTCACTTTCAACAAGCCTTTGAACAAAAACCTCGGGCACAATTGCTTTTGTGGGGCATACTGCCGTGCATTTACCGCATCTTGTGCATTTCGCAGGGTCCCATCTTATGATATAGGGTAGTTCTTTTAATGATAACTGATAGTTGTAGTCTTGCCTAATTTTTGATTCCATATTTTAATCTCCTCTGCTCCTGGTTTTACATATACAAAATCATACTTCATAGGAAAAACATCCTTTGAAATGTCTCTTTCCGGAAGCACTGAAGTTACTCCGCAAACTTCCGACATAAGCGCTATTTTACCTTTTACGCCTCCAACTGCTCCGGGTCTTAATTTTTTTGAGTCCTGAACCATAAAAACAGTATTGTCTTTATCGCATCCTATAACACAGTTGGGACCGTCAATTGTCAACATTCTCAATGCCATTCTCATAAGCTTTGCAACATCTATATCGTCTCTGCTCGACTCTTCCATTTCATGGTCCAACATTGGTGTAATAATATCTTTGTAATATTTTAAAGGATATTTTAACAACTGTCTCGAATAGTGCAAAATATGAGCAAATACTTCACTGTCACTGTTATAGCCAATATATCCGGGAAATCTTCTGCTCATAAGAAACTCTTTTATCGGGATAAAAGCGGTGTTTTCACCGTTGGTCATTGTGAAAAAACCCTGAATAAAAAAAGGATGACAAGCATAAAGGTTAATTGCGTAATTGGTGTTTTGCCTTCCCTGAGCGAAAATTATTTTTGCTTTTAAGGATTCGGAATGGTCAAGCCCGAAAAAAGTCCCTACTTCCAACGGATCTCCCACCTCTTTTAAGGTAATTGTATCTGGCCAAAAAGAAAAAACCGTAATGGATTCGTCCTTTTCACCGAGTTCTCTCAACTGCAATCTCGTTTCAAGAAGAAAAGCTTCTTTTTCTTCTTTGGATTTATCCTGCATATAATCCGGATATTCGTAAGCTTTTACAATGTAGTGCTCCCTCGGAGTTATCTCCATCCACGGTTTAAGATTTTTTTCAGTTTCCCATCTATGTTTAACATCAAATCCTTTGCGATTCATAAATTCTTTAAGCTTTTCATAACCCTTGTTAGACGTAATACAAGACAAGATAGGATATTCCTTAAGATTTTCGAATTCTCCGCCTATATCTCTCAAAATCAAACCGAGCCCGGAACCGTCGTGCCCTTCTTTCATAGTCTCAAGTGCAAGAATATTCTCAAACGGCGAAAAGTATGAATCCGACACAATAGCGCTTAATCTACACATTCATTAACTCCTTTATCTAATTTAAAAAAAGGGGGAATTTAATACCAAATAAAATAAACTTAGTCAAATAATTTTATCAATATCGCATTAATCGCCTGTTTTTATATTTTTTTACAAAAAAATGGACTATTTTATTTTTAAATGATATAACAAACAATGTTTTAGCAATCTGACTTCAATTTACAAAAAATTCGGAAAGGAGCATACATGTCAATAGAACTGAAAGAGATTTTAAAAAACAACGCTTTTAAACTTGGAGCGGATATTTTCGGCATTGCCGACTTGGCTCTATTCAAAAAAGAAAATTCTCCTGTTACTCCGACAAATCTAACTGACGGATTCACAAAAGCCGTTTCAGTTGCAATTGCTCTGCCAAAAGGAATTTTTAAAAAAATAGACACAGCTCCCACTCCCGAATATGCAAAATTTTACTCGACCCTTAACGAGCATCTTGATAATATCGCTTTTTACTTGGCAAAAACAATAGAGGAGAAAGGCTTTATCGCTCTTCCCATACCTGCTTCACAAAAGCTCGGAGACAGCGAAAATTTTACAGGAGCAATAACTCATAAAGCTGTTGCAAGACTTGCCGGTATCGGTTGGCAAGGCAAAAGCCTGTTAATAGTTTCTCCCGAATACGGACCGAGAATCAGGCTTGTAACTGTATTAACCAATGCGGATTTGGAGTCTGACACACCAATGGACAACATGTGCGGCACATGCCAGGACTGCACGAATGCGTGCCCTTCTTCAGCTATCAAAGGAGTTCTTCCCAAAGGAGAATTTTACGAAACAAGAGAAGAGGCTTTATTTTTCAACAGATGCAAAGAAAAATTAACAAAAGAATTTGCCAAATTGCCTGACATTAACTATCCCATATGCGGGTTTTGCATAAAAGCGTGTCCTTTTGCCAAAGTGTTATAAATTTAAAAGACTTGTAAGGTTAATATCTGTTTGGAGCAAACACATCATAACAGTTTCTGAAAACTTAAGCAAATCTTCTAATAATATAACAGGGGAGCAGATATATCTCTTACTCTTTTTGATTTTTGTTCCTTTAATAATATATACTTTCGCCCACCTACAGTGTTAAAAAGAAAAACTTGAC
>CAZLFW010000149.1:0-6200 GCA_964559045.1 uncultured bacterium | reverse complement strand
GAAAAATATATTAATTTTTGCATTAAATTTCTTATAAAATATCTTAACAATGCTTTAAAAGAAATAATAGTTGTTGATTCTTCTAATAATTCCTCTACGTTGAAAAAAATAAAAAATTGTTATTCCATAAAAATAATTAAATTAAAATCAGAGAAAAAAAATAGAGGGTTTCAGATGAATAAAGGTGCCCAAATTTCATCTGGAAATATATTACTTTTTATTCATGCTGACACTTTGCTTTGTAAAGAATCAAAGAATTTAATTAAAAAATATTTAAAAGACAATATGATTTTGTCATTTTCTCTTGGTTTTTATGATAAAAAGATTTTTTTTAGGATTATTGAATTTTTTAGCAACATAAGGTGTTATTTAACAAACACACCTTATGGAGACCAATGTTTTATTCTGAGCAAAGATGTTTTTGAAAATATTGGTGGTTTTTTAGACCAAGAACTTGAGGATGTTAAATTTATTGAAAAAGCAAAAAATAAAAAAATAAAAATAAAAATTTTAAAAGAAAAAATAAAAACATCTCCCAGAAAATGGTATAAAAATGGATTTGTAAAAACTACTTTAAAATATCGGATAAAAATGTTACATTATAGTATCACATCAAGTGATTAAAACTATTTTTAAAAATTTTATTTTTTTGTCATTATTTTTGAGGTATTATTAAAAATCATTTGTTAATCCAGAACCCTGATTTAGCTGAAATACCTGTTAACTGTGAAATGGAATATTTTTTAATAAGCTCTTTAACGGCATCTATAGGCGAATAGATTGACCATGAGGCACCATTCCATGCCCATACTGTTTTAACATTGGCAAATATCGACAAGTCAGTTATATTTTCACATGTCCCTGACAGTGACCAGCCGGTATCAAGAGAATCCACAAAAGATTTTGTAAATGTCTGTTCAACAGCGGTTTCGGAGCAGGATGAGTCTGAAGACAAAAGAGCCACTTTAATAAATTTCAAATGATACTTAAAACTGCAAGTTAATTTATAAGCAGTAATGGCAGTATAACTTGCAGTCCCTTCTCCGAGGTAATCTTCAAAAGCCGCTTCCATTTTTACATTGTATTTCAATCCCACGTCAGCAAGATTTATGGAAAATTCCGTTGTTAAATTGTCACCTGTAAGTTCTCCGCTCTGAGAAGGAAGATTGGACGAAAAATACATGTTTAAATCTGCATTGCATTGATTTTGTTCAACAGTGATTAAGGCTCCTGTTCCGTTTAAAAATTTTTCAAATCCAAAAAGTGAAGTGCCGCAGGTATCATCGTAAATATCATAAATATTCAGAAACCATGTTCCTGAAATATCTTTGCAAGCACTGTAAAGAGAGGCTGAAGAAAGCATAACAATCATCAAGGCTGTTGTTGCAATAATTTTTTTTAGCATGTTAATCCTCTTTTTTTTATATTAGTTTTAAAACATAATCTGCTATTGCAGGTGCAGAAGTTAATCCAGGTGAATCAATGCCGAGAAGATGTATAATATTGTTTTTCTCAAAAATGGTAAAATCTTCGAGAAGCTTCTCTTTTTTAAAACATTTAGCTCTTATTCCCGCAAATCCTTCAACTATTTTGGCATCGTCAAATTTATCAAGAAGTGCGTCGCAAGCTTTTAAAAAAATCTCTTTTGATTCAGAAACATTATAATCTTCTTTGTTGTCGGTCCTTTTTGAAGTGGGTCCAATCCATATTTCGTTGTATGCGGGTCTTGTGAGATGAATGCCGAGATGCCCTTCTCCACCGGGCACAGGATATATCATACTGTTCACTTTTTCATCGTTTAATGCGTAATACTCCCCTTTGTAAGGAACAATATTAAAATTATTCACCTGTGAAATTAAAGCCAGCTCATCAGCCCACAGTCCCGCTGCATTAATTAATTTGTCAAATTCAAGCTCCCCTCTTGAGGTTTCAATCTTGCCTTTTTTCAAAAATAATACTTTGCAATTGGTAACAACATTAACACCTCTCTCCTGAAGCAGAGCTTCCATTTTTCTGAAATAATCCGAGCAGTTAACAACACCTGTATACGGAGAATAAAGAGCATATTCACTTTTGCAATGCGGCTCTATTTTTTTTATATCTGATTTACCTATTAATTTTAATCCTTTAACACCATTTTTCTCGCCTTTTTCTTTAAGTCTTATTAACGTGTTTTTTTCCGCTTCATTCAAAGCAACTATGATTTTACCCGACATATAATGCTCAACATTATATTTTTTGAAAAAATCGTAAGAAAGCTTGCTTCCTTCAATACAGAAAATCCTTTTTAACGAATCATAGGAATAATATATACCCGCATGGATAACACCGCTGTTCCTTGTGCTTGTATGATACCATAATGAAGGTTCTTTTTCCAAAAGAAACACGTCTTTATCTTTCTCTGTTAATTTTAAGGCAATCCACGAGCCTACAACACCTCCTCCTGCAACAACAATCACGCTTCTTCCTCCATATAGAAATCCATTTCTTCATTATAATCGAAAACCTTAAAATTAATGTTTTTTGAAAACAAAGCTGATTTTGCTTTGCTATAATCCGAATTATCCATAGAAACAGCCATTCCGCAATTGGAATGAATCTCTTTGGGAACAGGAATCAACTCAACCTGAATATTCATGCTTTTTAAAATGCTTTCGACTTTCAAAACCTGATGAATGGAATTAAAAATAAGTATTTTCATTATCTTATAAATGTGTTAATTTCAAACAGAGGACCCATAATGGATGTTACTATAAACCCCACAATTAAACCTATGAAAACTATAAAAACCGGCTCTATTAGAGAAATAAACCGAGAAGTTACTTTTTCAAACTGTTTCGAGTAAAATTCACTGATTCTGTTAAGAAATTCGGCAAGATTGCCGGATTTTTCTCCTGTTGCCACTGCTGCTACGAATAATTCGGGAAATATATCAGCTTTTTTCACCGAATCTGAAAACTTTTTTCCTGTGGAGACTTCTTCGGATATTCTGTTAAGATGCTCTTTTAAAATAATGTTGTTCAATGTATTGGATGTTGCTTTTAAAGAAGAAACAAGAGTAAGCCCTTCGTTAAGTTGAAATGACAGGTTATGGGCAAGTTTTGAAATTGTAATGTCTTTTATAAAGCCTATTCCGAGGAGAAATCTGTCTATAACTGTTCTGAATTTTTTATTGTAAGAATAGAGCACTTTGAAAACAACAAACATACATGCAAGGACAATAAAAACAATGTATCCGTGAAATCTCAGGAAATTACCGATTGAAATAAGCACTTTTGTGGAAAGAGGCAATTCCTTGTTCATTGAAGAAAATATTTTCTCCATCTTTGGAACAACAAAGGAAAGAAGAAAGCCCAAAACTCCGAAACCGAGTATTAAAATGGTCATGGGATACACAATTGCTGATTTTATTTTGTCAATGGAGGCTTTTTTCTCGCTTTCATATTCAAAAATATCCATAAGAGTTTCTGGAAGCTTGCCTGTTGATTCGGCAACTTTTATAAGATTTATATGAATGCTTTCAAAAACATTTGAATATTTATCAAGAGAATCCGAAAATTTGTTCCCCTGCTCAACATTATTGTAAATATCGGTTATAATTTCCCTTAATCTACTGTTGCCTGTGCTTTTAACTATGATTTTTAACGAATTAACAAGGGGAATTCCGCTTCTTACCAGCAAAGAAAGCTGAAAATAAAAATCAGGAATATATTTTTTAACCTGAAAATCAAATAATTTCTTAAAAATAAACTTTTTTTGAGAAACCTCTTTAGTGGAAGAAACATAAATACCACTTTTTAAAAGCGTCTGAATCAAGCCTTTCTGCGAAACAGCTTCTTTGGTGCCTTTAACGGTTTTCCCTGTTTTTTTGTCTATTCCTTCAAAATAAAAAAGAGGCATACTATTCCACTTTTATTGTTCTTATTATTTCGTCGGGAGTTGTCAATCCTTTTGCCACAAACTCGAACCCCATGTCAAACATGCTTTTAAAGCCTTTGCTTTCAGCTTCTCTTCTCAATACATCAGCTGACACTTTTTTATTTATAAGCTTTCTTATATCATCGTCAATTTCCAATATTTCAAATATACCTATCCTCCCCCTGTATCCCGTATGAAAACAATGGGAACATCCTTTGCCAACTTTGATTTTGTCAATGGCTCTGCCATATTTGGAGAGCATCTCTTTAACAACGTCATCAGTATCAATCCATTCGCTGCAGTTTTCGCAAACTTTTCGCACAAGTCTTTGCGCAACCACAAGCATAAGGGATGAAGATATCAGGAAAGGCTCTATATCCATATCAATAAGTCTTGCAACAGCACCTGGAGCATCGTTGGTATGCAATGTTGACAACACCAGATGACCTGTTAACGAAGATTGAATGGCTGCCTGAGCGGTTTCTTCGTCTCTGATTTCTCCCACAAGCATTACGTCAGGGTCCTGCCTGAGGAAAGACCTTATTGCATTTGCAAAAGTAATGTTTACAGCAGGATTAACCTGCACCTGAGTAATATTTTCAAGATGATATTCAACAGGGTCTTCAATGGTGACAATGTTAATGTCGTCTTTTGCTATTTCAAGAAGAGAAGCGTATAAAGTGGTTGTCTTACCGCTTCCAGTGGGACCTGTAACAAGGATTATACCGTTGGGAGAGTTAATGTATTTTTTGTAAATTTTTATCTGCTCCTGATTCATGCCTACGTTTTCAAGAGTAATAAGGCTTTTTGAACGTTCGAGAATTCTTAAAACCCCCTTTTCTCCTGTAACCGAAGGCACAATGGAAACTCTAATGTCAACAACTTTGGTGCCCACTTTCAAATTGATTCTTCCGTCTTGGGGACGCCTGTTTTCCGCAACATCAAGCATTGCCATTACTTTGATTCGTGCAATAACAGTTTCCTGCAAATTTTTGGGAAACTTTTTGAAAATTCTAAGTTTTCCGTCAACTCTGAATCTAACTTCAAAAAAATTGTCCCTTCCTTCAAAATGAATGTCACTTGCATCATGTTTAATGGCACTTATCAATATTTGATTCACAAGCTTGATAATAGGCGCATCTTCAAATGACATGGACAAAATATCAAGGTCAGTGGTGGTGATTTCGTCATCGTCAAGACTGTGAATGGAGTCGTCTTCACCTTCGTTAATATCGTCGTAGCTCTTTTCCAAAAGGCTTAAAATTTCGTCTTTGGGAACCTGCTTGTAAACCCCTTCGGTATTTGTAACAAAGTTAAGAAAATATGCTTTTTCCAAACCTTCACTGTCAGAATAGTAAAATTCTATTTTCCCGTCTTCCTCGTTAACGGGGATAAAATTACCCCTGTCAGGGAACTGATAGTAATATTTTTTTATCTTCTCAATCATGTTTCAATCCTTTACAATTGCAAATCACAAAAATATTATCATATTTTTTTTTTAATAACAACCATTATTCTTTATGCTTGTATTAGTTAAAAGAAGTGTAAATATGAAAATTTATAAAACAAAAAAATAGCTATCATTAATTGTTAAGTATCATAAAATCCTCAATTATCTTTCTAAACTTCTCAATATTAAAAGGTTTAATCAGAGTATTTTTAAATCCGTATTCCTTATAATTTGTGACAATATCGGAATTAACATATCCTGTTGTGACAACAGCATAAACATCAGGATACATTTCCCTTATTTTTTCCATTGTTTCCACACCGCCCATACCACCTTTTATTGTCATGTCAAGAATAAGAATATCGTATTTTTCAGGTTGAAAAACATCTAAAACATCTTCTCCTTTTAATGCAAATTCAACATTATAATTGAGAACATTGCATATTTCTTTTATAATTTCTCTTATTTCAATTTCATCTTCAAGCACTAAAATGTTTAAATTATTTTTTTCAAAATTTTTAAGAGAATTTTCTGATTTAATAACAGTATTGGGAATATTGCTCTTTTCAACAATTGGAAGATAAATTTCAAACAAACTTCCCTCACCGTATTCCGAAGAAACAAATATAACACCATTATGCTGTTTTACTATGGAGTAACTTGTTGCAAGACCTATTCCTGAGCCTTCATCTTTTGTGGTAAAATAAGGGTCAAATATTTTATCTATAATTTTTTCATGAATACCTGTGCCATTATCCATAATACTTATTTTTATGTATTTGCCTTGTTCTAAATCCAGAACATCTCCATATTGAATATCTTTTTTTTCAAT
>CAZLFW010000148.1:0-3135 GCA_964559045.1 uncultured bacterium | reverse complement strand
TTGCCCTTACAGAATTTAGTTGTTAGGATATAGTAAAAAACCAAAAACTATAAACTAATTAGCCCTTGCAGGATTTAGAGTTTTTTAATTACCACAAATAACCATGAACATGAATAACTACGAATAACAATAAATTACAATTACTAAAGACTTTTTTACAACTTTGAATGGTAAAGGGATTAAAAAGCAATATTATTATTGAAGCATAAAATAAACATAATAAAATCAAGGAGGATTTATTGGAAAATATAGCTGTTTATCCGGGCTCTTTCGACCCTATTACCAACGGACATGTTGACATTATTTGCAGAAGCAGTGTGATTTTTGACAAGGTTATTGTTGCAGTGGCAAAAAACTATCAAAAAAAACATTTGTTTTCCGCTGAAGAACGTGTGAGCATAATTAAAAACGTATTCCAAAACAATGATAAAGTTGTTGTAATGACTTTCGAAGGTTTGCTTGTGAATTTTCTCGATAATATTAATGTAAAGGTTATAATTAGAGGTTTAAGAGCTATTTCCGATTTTGAATTTGAGTTTCAGCTTGCGCAGATAAATAGGAAATTAAATAGAAAAGTTGATACAATTTACATGATGGCATCGGAAGAAAATTTATACATAAGTTCCGGTATAGTCAAAGAAATTGCCATGCTAAAAGGTGATGTGTCGAAACTTGTTCCCGGCTACGTAAAAGGACTCCTTGATGAAAAATTTTCATCCGAATAGTTTACAAGGTTTTTAGCTTGGAAAAATCCAAGAGTTATTTTTTTATAGTTTTTTCTCTTTTAATTTGGAGCACTTACGGTTTAATTTTAAAAAAAATTCAGGTGAATCCTGTTGTTTTTACTTTTTTAACAGCAATTTCCGGTTGTTTTTTTATAACTTTTCTTGTTAGAAAGAAAAATATTTCGATAAAAGTGCCTGTTAAAACTTTTATTCTGCTTTTTCTGATTACTGTTCTTTTTTTAAGCAATTCAATTACTTTTTTTTATGCTTACAGATTAACAACTATTCCCAATGCCATTTTTTCACATTATCTTGCTCCTGTTTTCGTTGCTGTTGTTGCTCCTATTTTGCTTAAAGAAAAGATAGAGCCTTTTACAATAGCTGCTTTGGTTATTTCTTTGGCAGGAACCGCATTTATTTTTTTCCCCGAAGGCTTTAAGTTTGCCATGTCTGGCAAAGATTTTGCCGGAATATCTCTCGGTGTTGTTTCTGCTGTTTGTTATGCTCTCCTCATTGTCCTTATAAAGCATTTGATTTCAAACATTAGTTATTTTGTTGTTATTTTTTATCAAGGTGCAATAACTTTTATTATTTTTTTACTTTTATTTCCTTTATTGAAAAGTCATTTGAATTTCAGCTTCAAGTATTTCGGTTATATTTTTTTTATTGGATTTACACACTCTTTTTTAGCTCCGGTGATGTATCTCGAAGGATTAAAAGGAGTTAAAGCTCAGGTTGCCGGACTGCTCGGCTATTTTGAGATTATAGGAAGCATTTTAATAGGTATGATATTTTTAAAGGAAATCCCTCAGTTGCTAACCATTTTGGGTGGAATTATGATAATTTTTGCAGGAGGAGCAGTGATTTACAATGAAAAACATTGATTTAAACAAAAATAAAACAAACAGATACATTTATTCGTTGCTTAAATCTTATTTTGGAAAAGACATATTTTATGTAATGGAGCTTGTGGAATCCACGCCGGTTCCTTTAAGAACTTTTTTTGCACTTGAAAGTGTGATTTCAAACATGAAGGATTATAAAATTTCCTCAGATTTATATAAACCGATAATTGATATAGTTTCTTTTTCTCCTTTTTTAACCGGCATTCTCAAAAGCTCTCCCAATGATTACATTGACTATCTTTTTATTAATAATAATATTTCTCGCGTATTCACTTTTAATTATTATGTTGAGTCGTTGAAAAAACTGACCTGTGATATTAAAGATGCAGAAAAGTTTAAAAAAACAATAAGACTTTTTAAAAGACGTGAATTTTTGAGGATAGCTGCACAAGATATACTCGGTAAATTCTATTTAAAAGAGATTATGAGACAAATTTCAGACCTTGCGGCAGCTTTTACGGAAGTTACTGCCGAATGGTTAATCCGAACCATTTTCAAAACTTTAAAAGGTGAAAGATATTTTATTCTCGGTATGGGAAAATTAGGAGGAAGAGAATTAAATTACAGTTCAGACATTGATTTGATATATATTTTTCTCAACCATGAGAAAAAATATGTTTTTACGAATTTTTTCAAAACATTAACAGGAATGATAAACGATATAACCGAATTGGGTTTTGTGTTCAGAGTGGATTTGAGATTAAGGCCCGAAGGAGCTAACGGACCTATTGCCCTTGATTATGACAGTGCTGTTTTTTACTATGAAAATTTAGGCAGGTTCTGGGAAAGAGCTGCAATGATAAAAGCAACTCCTGTTGCCGGAGACATTGAGCTTGGAAAAAAATTTTTAAAAGAGCTTGAGCCTTTTATTTACAGAAGAGCTCTTGATTTCAGGATAACAGAAGAAATTTTGAAGATGAAAGAAAAAATTAACTCTTCGGTTTCTTTGAAAAATCTTGAAAATGACATTAAAATAGGAAAAGGAGGCATACGAGAGATAGAGTTTGTAATACAGAGCATTCAGTTAATTTTCGGAGGCAAGTTTAAAGAGTTAAGAGAGAAAAACAGTTTGGAATTTCTTGAATTGATTAGAAAGCATTTCGACTTTTTGAAAAAAAAAGATGTTGATGTTTTAAGGCAGTGTTATGAATTTTTAAGAAATCTTGAGCATAAAATTCAGATGCAGTATGAAAAACAGACGCAGCGGATTCCTGAAAACAGTGAAGACCTTTTGATTGTTGCAAAAATGTTAGGATTTGAAATTTCGGATGATTTTATCAGGCATCAGAAATATATAAGAGAAAAGGTGCATTCCGTATTTACAGAATTTTTGAAATTTGAAGGTTTGAAAAAAGATGAATCAGTCTTAATTCTAAATTTGGACAACGAAAAAATATTGGAAGACAAATTAAAAAAAATCGGAATTAAAGAGTATACTAAATTTGTTGAAATTATAAAAAAAACATTTGAATCTGTCCCCGAAGATAATCTTTTTTTCATATTTT
>CAZLFW010000147.1:0-4196 GCA_964559045.1 uncultured bacterium | reverse complement strand
TTTACTGCCTCAGGTTGCAACTGATTATAACTGGGACAGGCTTACATTTATCGAACAAACATGCATGAAAGCGGGACTTCCCGAAAATTCATGGAAAGAAAAAGACACGGAAATATATATCTTCAGTGCGGAAATTTTTTAGGAATTAAAAAGAGTTGAAAAAATTATTTAGGGTTTAGGCTTCTACCTTGAAAGTAAAAGTGAAAACAAATTACAAACATTCAGATTTAATTTAAAGTACGTAAAAATACGAAGTCTGCAAAGAAAAAGTTATGAAAAAGATAAAATATTCTTTGCAAGCTTTGCGATTTAGCATAAAAAATATTTTTAACAATACAAAAAAGGAGGTGCTAAATGGCAGCAGGCTACATGGAAAAAATTTTAAGGGTAAATTTGACAACAGGTAAAATCACAACGGAAAAACTTCCCGATAACTTGAAAAAAGAATTTGTCGGAGGCAGAGGAATCGCATCAAAATATTTATACGACGAAATTTCACCTGACATTGACCCTTTTTCACCTAACAATAAATTGATTTTTGCAACAGGTCCTGTAACAGGTGTTACAGCTCCCACAGGAGGAAGATACATGGTTGTTTGCAAGGGACCTCTCACAGACACAATTGCATCAAGCAATTCAGGTGGGTTTTTCGGTCCTGCTTTAAAAAGAGCAGGCTACGACATGATTATATTTGAAGGCAAAGCGTCTTCTCCTGTTTATTTATACGTTACAGACGAAAAAGCAGAATTAAAAGACGCATCTCATTTGTGGGGAAAAGACACCCATGAAACCACAGACATTATACTTTCGGAAAACAATTCCAAAAACGGCAAAGTTGCATGTATAGGGCAGGCAGGTGAAAAACTTGTTAAGTTTGCCTGTATAATCAATGATAAACACAGAGCAGCAGGAAGGACCGGAGTAGGTGCTGTTATGGGGAGCAAAAACTTAAAAGCTGTTTTTGCCGACGGAAGTAATAAAGTTGATGTTGCTTCGGAAAATTTTAGAGAAATTATGAAAAAGAAACTTGAGATGGTAAAAGCAAACCCTATCACTTCCGAAGCTCTTCCCCAACTCGGCACAAAAGTTCTTGACAATATTATTAATGAAAACGGGCTCTATCCCACGAACAATTTTCAACTTGGCATTTTTAACGGAACAAATGAAATGTGCGGAGAAGCGCTTGTTGAAAAAGGATACCTTGTTAAAAACAGTGCTTGCTTTGCATGTCCAATTGCCTGCGGCAGGGTGGTTGAGCTTCCCAACGGGTTGAAAGGCGAAGGTCCTGAATATGAAACAGGCTGGGCTTACGGCGCAAATTGCGGAGTTTCCGACCTTATTGCAATTTGCGAAGCGAATTTTCTGTGCAATTTATACGGATTGGATACTATTTCAGCAGGCTGCACCATAGCATGTGCAATGGAGTTATTTGAAAAAGGATACGTTAAATCAGAAGAGCTGGGCAAGGGACCAAATCTGCAGTTCGGAAACAGTGAGGCAATTGTGTATTACACCAAAAAAACAGCTTTCAGAGACGGATTCGGCGACAAATTAGCTGAAGGCTCTTACAGACTTGCGAAAATGTATGGAGTTCCCGAACTTTCAATGAGCGTTAAAAAACAAGAGCTTCCCGCATATGATCCGAGAGGCGTTCAGGGACATGCACTTCAATACGCCACTTCCAACAGAGGCGGATGTCATGTAAGAGGCTATTTAATTGCACCGGAAATATTGGGTTCACCTGAAAAATTAGAGCCTCAGGCTATTAAAGGCAAACCTCAATGGGTAAAAATCTTTCATGATTTAACTGCTGTTATTGATTCTTCCGGTTTATGTCTTTTCTCATCCTTTGCTTTCGGAGCAGATGATTACAGAGATATAATCAATGCTGTAACAGGATTCGAATATTCCACTGAAGAGCTTCTGAAAGCAGGTGAAAGAATATACAACCTTGAAAGATTATTCAATCTCAAAGCGGGCATTAAGCCTGAAGAAGACACATTACCCAAAAGATTCCTTGAAGAACCTATGCCTGAAGGTCCAAACAAAGGAGAAGTTGTTAAATTAAATGAGCTTCTTCCAGAGTATTATGCATTAAGAGGCTGGGATAACGGCATCCCCACCGAAGAAAAGCTTAAGGAGTTGGGACTATAATAAAAATAAAATTTTTTGCAACAATTAGACTTGCAACAGGGGCTGCTGAAACGGAAATTTCCGTTTCAGAGCCTGTTTCCGTTTACAAACTGATTCAAATGTGTTCAGAAAAGCTTCACACGGATTTATCCGAAAAACTGTTTCACAAAAAAGATAGAACTCTGAAAGAAGGCACTATAATACTTGTTAACGGGAAAAATATCTTTCATCTTCAGCTTTTGGACACAGTTGTAGACAACGGCGATGTTGTTTCCGTTTTTCCTCCGGCAGGCGGAGGTTAATATTGCGATTATAAATATTAAACTTTGACAAATATTTAAAAATTTTTATTATATGTTTTCAAAGCACGTTACACTTATAGGAGAAAACTGCCTAAAAACCCTTCAAACAAGTTCGGTGCTTATTACAGGCATGGGAGGTCTTGGCTGCACTGTTGCGCAAATGCTTGCAAGAACGGGAATAGGCGAACTGCACATTGCAGACAGCGATAAAGTTGATTTATCCAATCTGAACAGACAAATTCTTTTTGACTCAAACGATATTGGCAGATATAAAGTTGACGCTGCTTATGAAAAGTTGAAAAAAATAGATTCAAACATAACTGTTTTCCCAATAAAAGATAATGTAACCGAAAATTTTTCCTTATCATCAAAAATTAACTGTATTGCAGACTGCACCGATAATTATAGCTCTCGCATTATTCTCGACCGAATTGCGGAAAATCTCGGAATATATCTCGTTCATGCGGGAGTCAACGAATTTTACGGACAAATAACCACTGTTTTTCATAAAAAAACACCTTCTTTTAAAGAGATTTTTCCTCAAAATCTAAGTGACAGCGGTAGGGTTTTCCCTCCTCTTGTAACTGTAATGGGTTCATTGCAGGCAGGTGAAATAGTAAAACTTCTTTGCGGTAAAAAGGAAAATTTGCTAAATAAAATTTTAATTTGCGATTTAAGGTTCAATTCAATGGAAATATGTGAAATAACTCCGATTTGCAAAACAAACAAATAAGCAGGTAACAATTAATCTGTTGCAAAATTTTGCAATTTGGATTATGATTTCCCGTAAATCAAATAAATTTTTCGGAGTTAAAATGAGTTTTGTTCACCTTCACACACACACCGAATATTCCCTGCTTGACGGTGCGATAAAAATTAAAAATCTTATAAAAAAAGCGATTGAATATAACATGCCTGCTGTTTCCATAACAGACCACGGCAACATGTTTGGTGTGCTCGAATTTTATAAAGAAGCAACCAAACAGGGTATTAAGCCTGTTATAGGTTGTGAGGTCTACATAGCAAAAGGCTCGAGATTTCAAAAAGGGAAAAAAAACGGCAATGAAGAAACAGGCATGAATCACCTTATCCTTCTTGCCAAAGACAATACAGGATATAAAAATCTTATGGCTTTAGCTTCCCTTGCATATATTGAAGGCTATTATTACAAACCGAGAATCGATTTTGAACTTCTTGAAAAATATTCTCAAGGACTCATAGCGCTATCAAGCTGTCTTAAGGGAGCTATTCCGGAAGCCTTTCTTAACAAGGGTGAAAAAGAAGCTGAAAAACTTTTGGAAAAATATCTGAAAATATTTAAAGAAGATTTTTTTATAGAGCTAATGGAAAACGGCATACCGGAGCAGAAAATAGCAAACGAATTTTTAATATCTCTTGCAAAGAAACATTCTCTCGGATTAGTTGCCACCAACGACTGCCACTACCTTGACAAAGACATGGTTGAAAGTCATGACGTTCTTCTCTGTATTCAAACTGGAAAAACCATAAACGATAAGGATAGAATGAAATTTTCAACAGGAGAATTTTACTTTAAATCTCCCGAAGAGATGAAAGACAATTTTTCTCACATTGAAGAGGCTATTTCCAATACAATGCTCATTGCTGAAAGATGTAATGTCCAAATAGATTTCGGACAATATCAGTTTCCTGAAATTCCTTTGAAAAAAGGGGAAACAGTTGAGCAGATTTTTGAAAAAAAAGCTGTTGAAGGATTAAAGGAGAGACTTCCTCTTATAAAAA
>CAZLFW010000146.1:0-5213 GCA_964559045.1 uncultured bacterium | reverse complement strand
AAATGGCAAAAGATCCGAGAAAAACGGAAAAAGCCACACCGAAACGACGAGAAAAAACAAGAGAAGAAGGACAGGTTGCAAGAAGCATAGAGCTTAACAATGCAGCCATTTTTCTTGCAATAATAATTAATTTCCTATTTTTTTCAAATTACGTATACCGTCATTTATTTGACATTTTCAAATGGGGTTTTGGAAACGCTTTAAATCAGGAAATCACCCAGTCCAATATCTATACTTTGCTCATAGTTATAATGAAGCACTTTCTAATAACAATACTTCCCTGGCTCGGTGTGATAATGTTAATAGGCCTTGCAGTTAATATTTATCAGGTAGGATGGAAAATATCCTTTAAGCCTTTAATGCCTAAATTTTCTAATATTAATCCCATAAACGGATTTCAAAGATTCATTTCTATGCAAGCTTTAATGAATCTTCTTAAATCAGTGATAAAGGTTGTAATTGTTGGTTTTGTGCTCTATTACGCATTAAAAGATGAAGCCAAAAACATAATTCCTCTTATGGACCAATCGGTTGGTGATATTCTAATATATATATCGAAACTAACCTACAAAATTTTTTTAAAAGTGCTTATGATTTTAATTCCTCTTGCTCTTGCAGACTATTTTTACCAAAAATACGATTTTGAAGAAAATCTGAAAATGACAAAAGAAGAAGTGAAAGACGAAATGCGGCAGGCAGAAGGGGACCCTCAGGTTAAAAGCAAAATAAGAAGCAAACAGTTTGAAATAATAAGGAGAAGAATGCTTCAGGAGGTGCCGAAAGCCGATGTAATCATTACAAACCCCACTCACATTGCAGTGGCAATACTTTACCAGAGAGGTAACATGAATGCGCCTAAGGTAATTGCAAAAGGTGCAGGATTAATAGCAGAGAGAATAAAAAAAATAGCACAGGAAAACAATGTTCCGATAATTGAAAACAAACCTCTTGCAAGAACACTTTTTAAAATAGTGGAACTCGGCGAATATATTCCCGAATCTCTTTACAAAGCTGTTGCTGAAATATTGGCTTACGTTTATAAATTGAAAAATAAAATTTAAATGGCATAAACGTTGCATTATTTAAATTATCTCATTATACGATTTTTTCGGAGGTAAAATGGCTGAAGCGACAAATCAAGCATTTGATTTGAAAAATTTTCTAAAGAGCAAAGATATACTCTTATCTTTTGTTGTGCTCATATCCATTGCTCTTATTATGATTCCTCTGCCAACTCCGGTTCTTGACATAACCTTGTCAATGAACATTACTTTTGCCATAATTATTATTCTTATAACCATGTATACGCCTGAAACAATAGATTTCAGCGTATTTCCTTCCATACTACTCGTTACAACCATTTTCAGACTTGCGCTGAACGTTTCCTCAACAAGACTGATTCTTCTCAACGGCACTCAGGGGACAAGCGCCGCCGGTCAGGTAATACAGGCATTCGGAGAGTTTGTTGTTGGAGGAGACTACGTTGTAGGAGCAGTTATATTTACAATATTGGTAATTATTAATATAAAAGTAATTACAGCAGGTTCCACGAGGATTTCGGAAGTTGCAGCAAGATTTACCCTTGATGCAATGCCGGGAAAACAGATGAGCATTGATGCCGACTTAAACGCAGGTCTCATAACGGAAGAAGAGGCAAAAGAGAGAAGAGAAAGAATCAGAAGAGAAGCAGACTTTTTCGGAGCTATGGACGGTGCGACAAAGTTTGTAAGCGGAGACGCAAAAGCAAGCCTTCTCATAACCCTTATTAATATTTTGGGAGGATTTGCCATTGGTGCATTAAAGGGTATGCCTCTTCTCGAAGCTTTGAAAACATACACCATTTTGACTATAGGTGACGGGCTTGTTTCTCAGGTTCCCGCACTTGTCATTTCTTTGGCAACAGGTATACTTGTTTCAAGGTCAGCTTCAAAAGAAAGTTTGGGAGGAGAAATTGCAAGTCAAATTTTTGGCTACCCCAAAGCTCTGTCAATTGCATCTGTTACATTAACCTTTTTCGCACTGATTCCCGGCTTGCCGAAGCTTCCTTTTATGGTTCTCGCTATGGCGGCAGGTTTGGCTGCATATTTTACCGATAAAAGCATTTCAAAGAAAAAATCCGAAGAGAAAAAGGAAGAGGAAAAAATCAAAGAAGCTGAAAAACCGGAAACAATAGAAACACTTCCTCCTCTTGACTTAATTGAGCTTGAAGTTGGTTACGGCTTAATACCTCTTGTTGACCCGAAACAAAAAGGTGATTTGGTTGAAAGAATAAAATCTTTGAGAAAGCAATTCGCTCTTGATATGGGATTTGTTGTGCCTTCCATTAGAATAAGAGATAATTTGCAGCTTAAGCCGAATGAATACGCTATTCTTATAAAAGGAAATGAAATTGCAAAAAGCGAAATAATGATAAATCATTTTCTTGCAATGAATCCCGGAACTGTTGAAGAAGAAATACCGGGAATTAAAACGCTTGAGCCTGCATTCGGACTTCCTGCATTGTGGATAAAGGAAAACATGAAAGAAAAAGCTCAAGTTTCAGGATATACAGTTGTTGACATTACAACTGTTATAGTAACTCATTTGACGGAAGTATTAAAAGATCACTGCCATGAACTGCTTACAAGACAGGAAGTCCAAAACATACTTGATTCAGCCAAACAAAGTTATCCCAAGCTTGTTGAAGAACTTGTGCCTAACATACTTTCAGTTGGACAAGTTCAGAAAGTGTTGCAGAATCTTCTCAGAGAGCAGGTTCCAATAAGAGACCTGCAAACAATTCTCGAAACACTTGCAGATTACGGAGTAATAACAAAAGAGATTGATATTCTAACCGAATACGTAAGACAGGCAATGTTCAGGACAATTACCAAGCTGTTTGTAAGCGAGGATAATACGCTAAGAATCGCAACCATATCTCCGCAGATTGAAGATACTTTATCAAATTCGATTCAAAGAACCGAGCACGGTGCATTTTTAAGTGTTGACCCTCAAACTGCAAACCAAGTAATAAACAGCGTAAATTCATTAATGGAAAAATTCCAGATAGTTGGTGCTCAACCTGTTATTCTTACTGCTCCAATAGTAAGGTATCATCTGAGAATTTTACTTGAAAAATATATCAAACGAATAAACGTTTTGTCGCACAATGAAGTGGATTCAACCGTTAACATAGAATCCATAGGAGTTATAGAATGATTTCCTTAATTAACTTTTTTACGAAAATTTTTAGGTCGAAAATCAAACTCATTGTTAAGAGGTAGAGATGAAGGTTAAGAAATTTCAGGCACCGTCAATGAATGAGGCGGTTAGAATGGTTAAATCGGAGCTTGGTAACAATGCAGTTATAATTTCCACACGCAGATTGAAAAAATCGGACAGCTACGGAATATTTTCAAGAGACTGGATAGAAATCGAGGCAGCGGTGGACTACAATAACGACTCGGAAACTCCTGTGCCAGGAAAAACAACCCGCCAACCTGACAACAAAATAAACGAAGAGATAAAATATTTGAAAAAACTGCTTCAAGAGCAGATTTCCCATACTCAATCGGTAACCAAAGAGATGCCCCAACTGAAGAAAATGCTTGCAATGCTTATGAAGCAATCGGGAATTTATCAGGGAGACTCTCTTGACAATAAATTTCTCTCGCTTTACGAAGACCTTGTTATGCAGGAAGTTAGCGAAGATATTGCCTATAAGGTTATAGAAAATCTTAGTTTTGAAATAAACGACATTGATAATTTAAGTGTTGAGCGTCTCAGAAGACTGCTCACAATAAAAATGCGTTCAAAAATAAAAATTTTCTCTCAGGAGCAGAATATTAAACCAAACATCATTGCTTTTATAGGTCCCACAGGTGTTGGAAAAACAACCACTCTTGCCAAAATAGCGGCAAAATACAGACTTATGGATAAAAAAAAGGTGGCTCTTTTCACTTTTGACACATACAGAATTGCAGCGGTTGAACAACTTAAAATTTACGGAGAAATATTAAAAACACCTGTAATTGTTGTTAACAAAAAAAACGATTTTAAAGAAAAACTCCTTACGTTCAAAGATTACGATTATATACTCATTGACACAGCAGGCAGAAGCCAGAAAGATGTTCTTCACATAAAGAAATTAAAAGAATTTTTGAGAAAACCCGTTGAAACTCATCTTGTTCTCAGTGCAACAACAAAGAAAAAAGACCTTGATGACATTATTGAAAGATTTTCAATAATACCTTATGCAGCTCTTTTGTTTACAAAACTTGACGAAAGTTCCTGCTACGGCAATATTTTCAATAAAGCTTTTGAAACGGGCAAACCGCTTTCTTACTTCACCACGGGGCAGAGAGTTCCCGAGGACATAGAAGTTGCAAGTAAAGACAAATTAATAAATTCAATTTTAGAATATAATTAAATAAAAAGAGGTGAATAATGGATCAGGCAAAAACTTTGAGAAACATAGCAGAAAACAATTCATTGACAAAAGTAATATCAGTTACAAGCGGCAAAGGAGGAGTTGGAAAAACCAACATTATATCCAACCTTGCTTATGTTCTGTCACGTTCAGGCAAAAAGGTGCTCCTTATGGATGCTGACCTTGGGCTTGGCAATGTTGACATTCTACTCGGAATTGCACCGAGGCACAATATTTCCCACGTTTTAAACGGTGAAAAAACATTGGAAGAAATAATTGTAAAAGGACCCGGCGGTATTAACATAATCCCCGCTTCATCGGGAATTCAAAAGGTTACGGATTTGTCTGACGATGAAAAAAGATACCTGCTAACTGCTTTTGAAAATCTTGACTTCAGTTTTGACTATTTTCTCATTGACACAGGAGCGGGAATATCCAAAAACGTTACCTACTTCTGCATTGCGTCACAAGAAATAATAGTGGTTGCCACACCTGAGCCCACAAGCATTACAGACGCTTACGCACTTATGAAGGTTTTGTCCAAAAATTACGGAATCAACAAATTTAATCTCCTTGTAAATATAGCAAAGGACAAAAAAGAAGCTCTCCAAGTTTTTAAAACCCTTATACTTGTAATAGACAAGTATCTCGGAATGGACATTTCACTGAATTATCTCGGATTCGTTCCTTTTGACGGCAACTTTCCTCTTGTTGTAAGAAAACAGAAGCTTTTCACCGAGCTTTACCCCGATTCGGAAGTTTATAAAAACCTGAGTCATGTATCAAAAAAATTGGATGAAATTGA
>CAZLFW010000145.1:0-4558 GCA_964559045.1 uncultured bacterium | reverse complement strand
TTTCTCTTAAAGGAGGAATATACACTGGAAACACGTTCAAACGATAATAAAGGTCCTCCCTGAATTTACCTTCTTCTATAAGGTGTTTCAAGTTTTTATTGGTGGCTGCAATAATTCTTACATCTACGTTTATATTCTTATTTCCGCCTATTCGTCTGAAAGATTTTTCTTCCAAAAATCTGAGCAGCTTACTTTGCATCTGTAATTCCATATCTCCTATTTCATCGAGAAAAAGAGTTCCGTAATTAGATTCTTCTATGTATCCGATTTTTCTGTTAAATGCACTGGTAAATGCGCCTTTTTCAAATCCGAAAAGCTCACTTTCAAGCAGGTTTGAGGGTATTGCGGCACAATTAATTGCAATGAAAGGTTTATCTTTTCTTTTGCTTAAAAGATGTATTGACCTTGCAATCAATTCCTTCCCTGTTCCGCTTTCTCCTGTTATAAGAACAGTTGCTTCACTGTGTTTTGCTATTTCATTAACCTGATTCAAAATATTTTTTATTTGATTGCTCTCCCCTATAAATTCGATTTCTTTGATTTTTTGCAACTGTTTAACTTCTTTTTTCAAGATTTGGGTTTCAAGTGCCAGTTTTACTATAAGTTTCACCGTTGCTTTTTTCAAAGGCTTTTCCATATAATCGTAAGCACCTATTTTTATAGCTTTTACAGCATTTTCAATTGAAGCGTATCCTGTTATCATTATAACAAGAACATCAGGTTCTATTTCTTTTAATTTTTCCAGAACCTTTAAGCCGTTAATGTCGGGAAGGTTAATGTCAAGAAGAACAACATCGAACTTTTCTTCGAGAAATTTTTTTATTGCGTTTGAACCTGTGTTTGCTGTTTCTACTTTGTATCCCGATGTTTTCAAAATTCTTTTTAAAGTTTCCCGTATAAGCTCTTCATCGTCTATTATAAGTATATTTGCCATTTCTACTCCGAATTCTTTATTCTATTGGTAAAACAATTGTAAATTTGGTTCCTTCCCCTTTTTTGCTGTCAACGGAAATTTTCCCCTGATGCTCGTGTATGATGCTATGAGTTATGGATAGCCCCAAACCTGTTCCCTTTGTTTTTGTGGTGAAAAAAGGGTCAAAAATATATTTTATATTTTTTTCATCTATGCCGCATCCAGTATCTTTTATTGATAAAATTACATTGTTTCCGAGAATTTCACTTTCTATTAAGATTTCACCGTTTTTTTCAACAGCCTCAATGGCATTTAGCAAAATATTAATAATCGCTTGTTTAAGTTTGTCCATTGAACAGTGGAGTTTCACATTATCTTTCACTCTGTTTGTTATCCTGATATTTCTGTTTTTTGCCTGTTTCTGTATGAAAAACACGGATGTTTCAATTATTTCAGATAACATAAAACGCTCAAATCCTTCTTTAACCGGCGATGCATAATCAAGCAACTCTGAAACTATATTTTCAAGTCTTGTTATTTCATCCAATGATTTTTTTATTAAATCTCTATCTTCTTTTTCCAATTTGTCATGAAGATCTTCAAGGAGCAGATTAATTCCTGTAAGAGGGTTTCTGATTTCGTGGGCAATTCCTGCAGCAACTCTGCCGAGAGATATAAGCCTGTCAACTCTTTTCAAATGTTCGTCTGTTAATTTTTTTTCGGTAATATCTCTGAAAATCATTATGATACCGTTACTTTTTTCTACAATGGATGAACTGCATCCGTAAAATTTTTCTCCGAATTGAAGTTCATACACCATGTATTGTGTCCCCTTAATGGTATTCAGATAAAAATCTAATAATCCGGGCATTTGTGCAAAAGCTTCTCTGAATTTTTTGTTTCTCGGATTTTCCTTTAAATTAAACATTTTTAATGCCATATCATTAATGTGAGTAATATAACCGTCCTTATCAATGTAAATCAATCCGTTTATCATGTTCTTAAATATGTTTTCTATAAAATTACGCTCTCTGATAATTTCAGAATACAATTTCAGGTTTTCAAGAAATTTTGAAAGACTAATATTGAAAATTTCAAAGTTCTCCCTTTCATCACTTGAGAAATCTTTTTCCTTTCGTATAAATAGAATAATTCCGTGAGCGCTGTTCTCAACGATAATAGCGCCTGTAAGCTTGAAAATATCAGAATCAGCAGGAAACCCTATTGAGAATTCCTTTGAAACATCAAACAGTTTAATATATCCGTAATCAAACTGAAATATCTTTTTCCCAATTAGTAAAATTGAATTTATCACATTTTCAATTTTGTTTTTCTGGTCGAATTTTGTAAAAAACTCTCTTATTCCGTCAAGAAGATTCACTTTAAATTCAAGCTCTTTTTTTGAATCTTCGAGAGCTCTAATTGTTTTTGACAGTTTATCGTTGTTTTCTTTGATAAGGTCAATCATTCTGTTGAACTCTTCCCCCATTATGCCTATTTCATCGTTTCTTTTGAAATTTACCTTAAGATTGTCAAATTTGCCTTTTCCCAATTCGGTAAATCTTCTTGACAGCATTATAACAGGTGCGGTGATTTCGGAAGTAAATAGCAAAGAACCGGTTATAATTAAAACAAATATTATCAGAGTTATTAAAAAGATTTTATTTTTTATTAAAATGTATCTTTGGTTTATAATTTCTTTTGTAATAAGAGCAGCTTTGTGAAAATCCTTTAATTTGGCTCCAATTGTAACTCCACCGAATATTCCGAACTTTGAGTAATCGCCTATATTAAAAAATATGGGAGCGTAAGCCATTACTTTTTTTATTCCTCCTATATTGGTTGTATTTACACATCCGAATTTCCCGTCTCTCAGATGCTTCAGGACAATTGGATAATTTTTGTGTATAAAACCGGCAGTGGCAAGATTAAATGGGATAAAGCCCTCTTTTTTTAAAAAGTTCGGAGTATTTGTGGAATAAGGAGGAACAAGGTTTCCCGATTTGTCATATCCTTTTATATCCCATAGTTTGGGATGAGCTATTGTCCAACCTTCGTCATCAACAAGAAAAGCATAATTTCCGCTTGAATAAACTGGATAATCGATAAATTGCGATGAATTGGGAAGGACATGCTGGACAAATTCCATAATATGTCTGTGGTTAAGGTAAAGATAAATTATACCTCCTCCAAAAAGAGAAGTTTTAGCAGCAATAATGTAATATCCTCTGTATTTTTTACCTCCAATTGCATTTTCAGGAGAATCTGCTCCTGCAAGAGCTTCTTTTTGGGATACATACTTACCTATGAGATGTGAAAAAAAAATTTCACCTGTTTTTAAAGATTTTATTTTATTGAAAATTTTGTTATGCTCAATTGAGTTGAGAATTTTATCGGAAAAATCCGATTTTTCACTTTCCGCAACTGTTTTTCCCTGTAAATCGGTAAATAAAATCTTAAAATAAACAGGTTGTTTTTTCTTGGTGAGAAAGTAACCTGATGCAAAAGTGGGTTCTCTTTGATAAACATATTTTAAATGATTCTCCAAAAAATCGGAATATGCAACGTGTGAAGGAGGCATTAAAGATACATCTTTTAAATCATCAACACAATTATATAAAAAATCGGAGATTCTTTTTGAAATTTGATTGGCTTGATTTATCAGAGAGTTAATCGATTTTTTATCAAACTCTTTTTTACTTCTCCGTATTGCGAAATCGCTTATGTTCTTCAGTTGTATATAGTAGTAAATATTAATAAATATAAAAGGTATAAGGCTTAAAATAATTATCAGCAGCAGAGTTTTCTTAAATATTCCCTGGCGCATCAAGCAAGTTCTATTAACCTGTTGTTAATCTCTGTTATAAGTTTTTCAGCTGCCACAGAGGAAATGATTCCGCTTTTCATTGCATCGTTAACCGCGTCTTTCTCTTTTAATAACAATCTTTTTAAAGAAGAAGAATATTCGTAACTGCTTACATTATCGTCTTTTGCAAGCTCTTCAATTCTTTCCTGAGCTGTTTTCAAGCCATTTTTAACATCTTCAAGAAGCAGGTCGTAAACTTTTTTCGAAATAAGCCCGTCTTCGAACATTTTAATCAGTTCTTTGAAATAATCGTTATATGCAATGAATTTTCCTTTTTCATATTCGTATTCGTCAAGTTTTTTATCTCTGCCCCCGACTTTCAAAAAGCTTAACAAACTTTTAATGGATAATCCCTGAACTATAAGGGAGAAAGCAACTACTCCAAAAGTCATAACAAGTATAAATTCTCTATACGGGTAAGATTTAGGAATAGCAAGAGCAAGAGCCATTGCAAGAGCGCCCCTGATACCGCCCCAAACCATGACAGCTTGCCATTTAAAGCTTATTTTTTTGTCTATTTTATTTATGAAAGGTGAAAGTATGGATATTGCAACGGTTCTACCAAGTAAAACAGCTATTATTGCAAGAAAAATATATGGTAAATATTTCATGAGATGAGCGGAATTAACTTCCAAACCGATAATAAAAAATACCACAGAGTTAACTATAAATGCAATGTATTCCCAAAAATCTTTAACAGACACCCTTGTTGTGGGAGACATGCCAATCTTGCTTCCGTAATTTCCAACCATTAAACCTGCACATATAACGGAAATAAC
>CAZLFW010000144.1:0-7697 GCA_964559045.1 uncultured bacterium | reverse complement strand
TTAAAACGCAATACATGAAAAAAAGGATTTTTTTTTGAAAATTTTTACCTCTATTATCATTGTTTTGATTTTAACCGTTACACTATCTTTTTCCTCTTTTGCAAGAAAAAGCAGTAATTATTTTGTAAAAAAATACTATTATTCAGTATCGTTATATAAAAAATTAAAAACAAAAAAGGTTAAAAACAAAAGAAGGTTTTCCACAAAAGTAATACAGAATTTTTATTATATTTATAATTCTTCTTCAAGTAGGAAGTTAAAGGCAAAATCCCTTTTTTTAATAGGAAGAACTTACTATTTTCTCGCAGAATATTATCAATCGGAAGTTTTTACCGATCTTTCCATAGGAAGCTTTTACAGGTTAACAAAAGAATTTAGAAAATCAAGTTTGTGCGACGATGCCAAATATTTTTCCGCAAAGCTTTTTTACTATTACAAAAACTTGCCTACATTAGCAGTGGAACAGCTTAACGATATTTTAACAAAATATCCGAGAGGAGATTATAGGAAACGTGCAAAACGTTTTTTATTGTTAATTAAAAAAAAGAATCCGTCAATATTCAAAAAGAAAAAGAAAAGGAAACACATTTCAATTCCCAAAAATTACGCTGTTATCAACAAAATAAGGACTTTCGGACTTAAAAATTTTTCAAGAATAGTTCTTGATTTAAAGGGAAAACCCAAATTTAAAATTAGTAAAAATTCTTTACAAAGAACAGTTACAATAAAAATTTTCAAAGCTGTAACAGGAAAAAATTTTAAAATTGTTTCTTTAAACAATAATTCTGTTGATGAAAAACTTACAATACGGAAAAAGAAAAATTATATTTTGATAACATTTAACAGTTGGAAAATAAAATCTCTTAACTATTTTACATTAACCAATCCTCAAAGAATTGTTATAGACATAGAAGAAAACAAAGCGGGACGTTTTCTCGTGCCGCATGAAACCATTTCCACCATTATAATTGACCCGGGACACGGCGGTAAAGACCCTGGTGCAAGATATTTCGGATTAAACGAAAAAGACGTTGCTTTAAAAATATCCAAGTATGTCAAATATTATCTGCAAAAAATTTTAAAGTCCGGCAAATACAACATTCTCATAACAAGAGATTCGGATATTTTTCTTTCACTTGAAGACAGAGCGACATTTGCCAATGAAAACAATGCTGACCTTTTTGTGTCCATTCATTGCAATGCTTCTCCTGATCACAGGATTTACGGGCTGGAAACGTATTATCTTGACATTGACAAACACAATCCTTTCATTAAAAAAGTTAACGGTGAAGTAAATACAATTCTTGAAGATTTAATAAGAAATTCAAAACTCGAAGAATCAATAGAATTAGCCACTTATATCCAGAAATCAATGATTTACAATCTGAGGAGGAGATATTCTCATATCCATAATCTTGGAATAAAAGAAGCACCGTTTTACGTGCTTTTCGGGACAAGAATGCCTTCGGTGTTAGTTGAAACGTCATTTATTTCCAATAGAAGGGAAAACAGAAGATTAAGAAACAATAGCTACATAAAACTGCTTTCCAAATCAATTGCCAAAGGGATAGCTTCTTACATTAAATCTCAAAGGTTTGTGAGGTAGTCAAGAGGAAACAAAGGTCCTTCCCTGCAAATTCTTTTATAACCGTCAAGTGTATGCACCGCACATCCGAGACACACACCGAATCCGCAAGCCATTTTTTCTTCCAACAAAACATGGACTTTTGCTTTTATACCTGCATTTTTAATGGAACTATACATTGCATTGGGACCGCAAGCAATTACAAGGGAGTTTTCACCTACTTGCTCATATACAAGGTCAGTTACAAAACCTTTATGTCCGAAAGAACCGTCTTCAGTGGCAATAATTACTTTTTTAGTCATATTTTCAGGAAGATAATGCAAAAAATTTTTGTCTTTTATTCCGAAAAAAAGAGTTGTTTTTATCCCGTTTTTTTCAAGCCATTTACTGAAAAAAATCAGTGGTGCCACTCCTATTCCACCTGCTACAAGGAAAATTTCCGTAAAATTCTTAAAATATTCAATAGAGAGAAAATTTCCGAGAGGTCCTATTATTCTGAGATTGTCTCCTGTTTTTAATGAGTTTAAATAAGCTGTAAATCTGCCTGTTACTCTTATTCTGAACAAAAGTGAATCATTGTCAAATTCGGAAACACTGAAAGGTCTGTTAAGTATAAAATCTTTGTTTTCAAAAGATTCTGGACCAAGCATAAAAAACTGCGCCGGATAAACCTCTTTGTGCTCCCATGGTAAACGTAAAATTATCATGTCATTTGTTTTTTTTATAAAACTTATTTTTTTCATTGTTGCAATCATAAAATTCTCTCCATTAAAATTGCATCATTACCGTCTGAGTAATATCTTTTCCTTATACCGGTTACGTAAAATTTAAATTTTTTATAAAGGGACAATGCTTTAAAATTGTTTTTTTTAACTTCAAGAAAAATTCTTTTAACATCCAAAATATTTCCGCATTCAATTAAAAACATTAAAAAAGCCTTACCAAAACCTTTTCCTCTGAAATTTTCATGAATTGCAAAGTTATTAAGCTCAATTACATCGCAAATAACCCAAAAATTTATAAATCCAGCCACTTCTCCTTTAAAAACCAATACAAAATTGTATGAAAATCCGTTTTTGAGTTCGTTTGCAAAAGTTTCCCTTGACCAAGGCGCAGCAGAATAACTTGAGTCAATTTCCATAACAGCATCTATATCGTTTTCACTCATAGGTAAAATTGATACTTTATCCAGAATAACACTCTGCATCGCTACCTTTTATCTTTTCAATTGCATGTGAAACAGCTTTATAAACAGCCATGAAACATTCCTCCACAGCTTTGGGACTCCCAGGAAAATTTATTATCAAAGTGGATTCTTTAACACCTGCGGTTGCTCTCGATAAGATTGCATTTGGCGTTTTTTTTAAACTCTCCACACGCATAAGCTCTCCGAATCCCGGGATCTCTTTGTCAACAACTTCTTTGGTAGCATCAGGAGTAACATCCCTCGGAGAAACCCCGGTGCCTCCGGTGGTTAAAATCAAATCAACTCTGTCCCTTGTTGAAAATCTTTCAAGTTGTTGAATAATCAGCTCTTTTTCATCAGGTATCACTTCGTAAAAAAGTATGTTGCACGACAGATTTTCCATTGCCAATTTTTTAAGCAGTTCTCCGCTTAAATCGTGCCTATGCCCTTGAGAACCTTTATCGCTTAATGTTATAACAGCACATGTTATAAGAGACATATTTTTTCTCCTTTTGTAATTTTTAACAGAGTTTTTGAAAAAAATTTTGCTTTGCCCTCTATTATTTCAGCTTTGATTTTATTTGCACCGCATTGAAACATATCTCCGCTGTCAATTATTTCCGGAAGTATTCCTATTATCTCTACTTCCGTTCCCTTATTATGCCCGATTTCAATATTTTCAGCTACATAACCTTGTATTTTACTTGAATTTTTAAAAGTTCCGCTTTTTCCGCCTGTTTTTTTAAGCAGAGAGGATTCACCTAAGAAAATGCTTTTATCCACACCTTTGCACATATCGTAAATGGTAAGCGCTGCAATATTTACAGCTGTTAATGCTTCCATTTCAACTCCTGTGGGAGCGTTTATGGCAACTTCGGAAAAAATAATAACTGATTTTTCCAATGTATCCAATTGAAACTTTATGTCTGCAAAAGTGATGTTCAAAGGATGACAGAGAGGTATAAGAGCACCTGTTTTCTTAGCTGCAAGGATTCCTGCTATTTTAGCGGTTGCCAGCACATCACCTTTTTGAATGTTGTTATCAGCAATCAATGACAAAATTTTTTCTCCAACATAAACTGTGCCTTTTGCAAAAGCTTTTCTAACGGTAAAAGCTTTGGAGGTTACGTCAACCATTTTTGCTTTGCCTGTTTCGTCAATGTGAGAAAGCATTTTTAAAATTATCCTCCTATTACTCTCATTTCATTCTGACATTTCTTAAATTTGTAATCTTTAAGTGCAACTTTGTGCTTTGCCGGTTTTTCCCTTATAATATTAATTAATCGGTTTCTTAATATATCAGGGTCACCTTTTTTAATATCCTTGAAAATATCATAATTGTTTTCAGCAAAAAGACAGGTTTTTATTTTACCGTCACAGGTTAATCTTATTCTGTTGCAACTGCTGCAAAAATGCTCTGTCATGGGAGAAATAAAGCCAACTTTACTGTTGTAACCTTTAATAAGAAACATTTTTGCAGGACCTCCGGAGCCGCTTTCGCAAGGCACTATGTCAAACCGGCGTTTAATGGATTGAATTATTTCATCCTTGGATATAAATCTCAAATGCTCTTTATCACCAAAAGGCATAAACTCTATGAATCTGATTTCAACATTATTTTCAATCCCGAATTTCACAAAATCGCAAACTTCCGAATCACTGAAATTTTTAATTGCCACAATGTTCACTTTTACTGGATTGAATCCTGTATCCACCGATTTTTTTATGCCTCTGACAACATTGTCAAAATAGTCCCTGCGAGAAATAAATTTGAACTTCTTCCTGTCCAAAGTATCAAGGCTTATATTTATTCTGTTTATCCCGCTGTTTTTCAAATCATCTGCAAACTCTTCCAAAAGCACGCCATTGGTTGTAATGGAAATGTCCTTTAATTTTTCCAAATTTGAAACTGATTTAATTAAAAACAGAATATTTTTTCTTAACAAAGGCTCTCCGCCTGTAATTCTCACCTTGTTAATTCCGAGGTCAATGGATGTTTTAATGAAAAAGAAGAGTTCTTCAAGTGTTAATATTTCATTATAAGACAAAAGCTTTATACCCTCTTCAGGCATACAGTAGAGACATCTTAAATTACATTTGTCAGTAACAGATACTCTTAAATAATTAATCTTTCTATTAAAGTTATCCACTAACATTTTACAATCTCTAATGCTTTGTCAAGATTAAGAGTCCCCTCATAAACTGCTCTTCCTGTGATTACTCCGTAAACATTATGTTCCATTAAAATTTTTATATCATCCAAATTGCTAACTCCGCCTGAAGCTATCACTGGAATATTCAATTTTTTTTGTAACTTTACAACTGCATCAACATTCACTCCTGTCTGCATTCCGTCTCTTGAAATATCAGTGTAAATTATTTCTCTTATTCCAAGTGATTCCATCTCTTTTGCAAGTTCAAAAGCATCAATATCTGTAACTTCTTTCCAGCCCTTTACGGCAACTTTACCATTAACTGCATCAATGCCTGCAATAATTTTTTCCGGAAAATTTTTACAAGCTGCTTTTACAAGCTCTTTGTTTTCAACAATAACAGTTCCGAGAATAATGTAATTTATTCCTATGTTGAAATATTTTTCAATTGTGGGAATATCTCTGATTCCTCCGCCAAGCTCCGTAATCATATTACACTTTTCAATAATTTTTTTAATGGATGACATATTTTCAGGTTTACCTGAAAAAGCACCGTTCAAATCAACAATATGCAGCCTTTTAACACCTGTTTTTTCAAAATTTTTGGCAACTTCAGCAGGATCGTCAGAATAAGTGGTGGACTTGTCCATTTTGCCTTGCTTAAGTCTTACACATTTGCCGTTTTTCAAATCAATTGCAGGAATTATAATCATCTGAGCCTCCGAATAGTTCTTCGAGAAATTTACAAAAATAAGCTCCGCCTATAACTATTATCCAGCTTATGTATATCCATATAAACAGAAGCAAAATAATTGAAAGGGAGCCATATATTGTAAAATATATTTTGTTATGTATTGTATACGATATAAAAAACCACCTCATAAAAGACCATATGGCGGACATGCAAAAAGACGTAACAAATACGGCTTTTCTGTTAATTTTTCTGTTTGGAGTAACAGCATAAACAAGCACGAATATAAACCATGTCAAAAGAAAAGGGAGAAACTTTGTAAGGTTTATCATGCTAACGTAAGAGCTTAATTTAAAAGAAAAGTAGAATGACAGTAGCAGGCATAAAGGAACAAGCCCTATTAATGTCCAGAATGTGGAAATTTTGTTCCACAAATCTCTGCCTTTTTCAACTTCAAAAATTTTGTTCATTATATACTCGAAATTCATAAAAAAGATTATTGCTGCAAAAAAACCGTATATAAATCCTTTAAATCCAAGTTTCGATGAGTTTGCAATAAGTGTTTCTATATATTTGGTTATAATTTCGGTTTTCCCCGGTAGCAGAGAATTATAAATAAACTTCTGCACACTGAGATAATATTCCTGAAAAAATGGACTGTTTGTAAATACTGAGAATATTATCATAAAAGCGGGAATAATCGTAAAAATGGTATAGAAACTCAAGCTTGCAGCTTCAAAAGACACAGGCTTCAGATATTTCTGATTAAAATCGGAAACTATAAATTTTATTCTTCCCATTCTCCTCTCTCTGTTAAAACCTCTTTTAAACATTTTAATGCTGAATTAACAACAGGCATCCCACCGTAAATGCCTGTTTGAAATATTACTTCCGCAACTTCTTCTTTTGTGCATCCCACATTAAGAGCTGCAAAAATATGAAGCTTTAACTCGTCAACCCTTTCCAAAGCGGTTAATGCGGCAACTGCAATTAACTGTCTTGTTTTGTGGGGAATTTTTTCCCTTGCATACATTTGTCCCGTGATAAACAAAGATAAATCTTTTGCCAAATCTTTATCGAAGGACTTCCACAACTCATAAGGACGTTCACCTTTATATCCTTCAAAATAGAGTTTTGCAGTTTCACCGGTTTTCTTTTTAATCTCGTTAATGTCCATTAACTCCTCCTTAATTAAGCCTTACTTTTTTATTTTTAAAAACTCTATATTACAAATAACAAAAAATAGCAAAAAAATTTGTTGACTATTACGTATAAAAAAGTATAAATACTTACTATGAAGTGCAGTAAATGCGGTTATACCACTTTTGACATTTACGAATTTTGTCCCAAATGCCGTAACGATTTTACCATGGCAAGAGATACTCTTGGTCTGTTAAAATATACTTTAACGGATTCCAACAATTATCTTATTGACCCTGTGGAGCCTTTTACTGAAAACAATTTCAGAGAGAGAGAAACATTGTCGTCATCACCGATGGCAGAGCAACAATTAACAGGCAATAATGAACTTGGAGAAATAAATAATATCCCCGCTCCTGAAGAAAATGCTGACAAAGATGATAACGGAGCAATCACTCTCGAAGATGTTGACCATGACGAAATAGTTGCTGCACTTGAAAATTTCGAAGAAAAAGATGATAATGTCAAAACAGATGAACTCGGTTCCGAACTTGAGAATTTCACCCAAGAAGACGACGGTGAAATCTCCCTTGAAGATATAGGATTAGATGATCTTTTGGAAACCAACAGAGAGGAGTAAAATTTATGGCAAGAAGTTTGAACAAAGTAATGTTAATAGGAAGACTTGGAAGAGATCCTGAGATTAGATACTCTACAGACGGATTGGCAATTGCCAATTTCAGCGTTGCAACTGACGAAAGCTACAAAGACAGAAGCGGCAACAGGCAAACACAAACGGAATGGCACAGAATAGTTGCTTTTGGCAAATTAGCTGAAATTTGCGGTGAATATCTTATGAAAGGACGACAAGTTTACATAGAAGGCAGATTAAAAACCAGAAGCTGGACAGATAAGAACGGAGATAAAAGATATACCACAGAG
>CAZLFW010000143.1:0-17571 GCA_964559045.1 uncultured bacterium | reverse complement strand
TACTCCTCTCTCCACAATTGTACCATGGGCTAAATTTCATAAGAATTTATCTAATAGTGGAGAATAATAAAAACTCTCTTTAATTCTTTTCTTTTGCAAAGAGGAAAGCATCAGTGTTTAGATGTTTTCCTCTTTTTTTATTTAACTTAGTTTTCTTATCATTTTCAATTTAATAAATAAAAAAAGTTAAACGTTTGTTTTCCTATTTTGTCTATTGCAAAATTTTGTAAAAGTTGCTATTAGTTTTTCGCATGTTATGCAAGTTTAAATAATAGAAAACTTCATTAATAATCAGAGGTTAAATTTGGAAATTTGCCTTAATTTGGGATGCGGGAACAAAAAATTGGAAAATTATCTCGGTATGGACAAATACTTTTGCAAAGGAGCAGATTTTATCGGAGATGTGAGCAATATCCCTGTTAAAACCTCATCTGTTTCCAAAATAATGCTTGATAACGTTATAGAGCACATACTTGACATTCCCGCTTTAATGAAAGAGATTTACAGAATTTCCAAAAACAATGCGCTGATTACAATTAGAACGCCCCATTTCACAAGTTTGTCTTCATGGATTGATCCCACTCACTTTCATCATTTGTCATATTTTTCTATGGAGCATTTTATAAAAGAGAATGTTGCGCATTATACAGGAAAAGGCTTTAAGTTAATAAAAAGAAGTCTTTCATTCGGAGGTATCTGGAGTTTAATCGGCAAATTGATTTTTCTAATTAGTCCGAAAGAATATGAAAAAAGATGGTGTTTCATATTCAGAGCTGGCACATTGACGTTTCAACTTCAAGTTATCAAATAAATATTAATACAAAATCAGGAGGAGATATGAGCTTCAATCAGTTTAAAGGCACAAATTCTTACATTGCATCAGAAGAGCTGCAAAATGCGGTTAACGTTGCAATAGCACTTGAAAAACCGCTTCTTATAAAGGGAGAGCCCGGCACAGGGAAAACACTTCTTGCAACAAGCATTGCAGAAGCACTTGGAAAACCTTTTTTCATTTGGAATATAAAGTCCACCACCAAAGCACAGGAAGGGTTATACACTTATGACACTGTGAGACGTCTAAACGATGCAAGATTCAAAGACAAAGATGTTTCTGACATTAAACAGTATATTCAATACGGGCCTCTTGCAAAATCTTTTTTAAACGAAGAAAAATCCGTTCTGCTTATAGACGAAATAGATAAAGCGGACATAGAGTTTCCCAATGACCTGCTTAACGAACTGGATAATATGAGATTTTACATTTATGAAACAGAAGAGTTCATTACAGCCAAGCACAGACCTGTGGTAATAATAACAAGTAATTCAGAAAAAGAACTACCGGACGCTTTTTTAAGAAGATGTATTTTCCATTATATTGAATTTCCCACTCCTGAGCTTATGAAAGATATTGTCAAAGTCCATTTCCCGGATATTGAAAACAAGCTTCTCAATCAGGCGCTGGAGCTGTTTTATAAATTGAGAACAATTGAGGAGCTTAGGAAAAAACCTTCAACAAGCGAATTAATAGACTGGATAAAAGTGCTCATAAAAACAGGAACCAGAATCAAACCGGAAAAATTAACGGAAATTCCTTTTCTCGGCACTTTAATAAAAAAAGAAGAAGATTTGAGCATGTTCAATAAAGGACATTATTCCAAAAAAAGATTCGGAGTTTTATAGTGTTTATCGATTTTTTCTATCATTTGAAAAGTTTTAAAATACCTGTTACCATTACCGAATGGATGACATTTATGTCAGCATTGGAAAAAGGTTTTGCAAATAACTCGTTAACAGGTTTTTACCATCTCGCAAGGTCAATTCTTATAAAATCCGAAACTTTTTACGACCAATTCGACATTGCGTTTAAAACTTTTTTTGAAAATTTAAAAATAGAGCAAGTGGAATTCAACCACATTCTCGAATGGCTCTCCGAAGCAATTGCCAAAAGGGAGTTTTCTCAGGAAGAGCTTGCAAAAATCAAAAACTACACTTTTGAAGAGCTAAAAAAATTGTTCGAACAAAGGCTTAAAGAGCAGAAAGAAAGACATAACGGCGGAAGCAAATGGATAGGCACAGGCGGGACATCCCCCTTCGGCCATTCAGGTTATCACCCAGGCGGAATAAGAATGGGAGGTGACACAGGCAACAAATCTGCAATTCAAATTGCATCTGAAAGAAGGTTTAAAAATTACAGGACAGACATTACTCTTGATGTAAGGCAAATGAAAGTTGCACTTAAAAGGCTAAGGGTTTTGAAAAATATAGGTGCGGAAGATGAGCTTGACATTGACGAAACAATAGACAAAACATGTAAAAATTACGGAGAAATAGAATTAATTTTTAAAAAATCCAGAAAAAATAATGCCAAGCTTGTTCTTCTTATGGATACAGGCGGCTCAATGATGCCTTACGCAAGAATGGTTAACAGGCTTTTTTCAGCAGCAAACTCTATGAATCATTTTAAAGATTTTCAATATTTCCATTTTCATAATTGCATTTACGATAACTTATACATTGATTATTACAAAAATGAAACCTATCCCACTCCTCTGTTTCTTAAAAATTTCGACAGTGATTACAAAATAATTATGGTTGGAGATGCTATGATGGCTCCTTCCGAGCTGTTTATGAAAGGTGGAGCAATAGATTATTACTACTACAACGAAACCCCCGGAATAGTATGGCTTCAGAGAATTGTAGAACATTTTTCGTCAGTTGTTTGGCTAAGCCCCATAAAGTCACACTATTGGAACCATCCCACTGTGAGAGCCATAGGAAAATTAATGCCTATGTTTGAGTTAACTGTGAGAGGATTGGAGGAAGCTGTTAAAGAGCTTGTAAGAAAAGTGGCATAAACTTAAAATGGATGATTCAAAACAAAAAACAACAATAGATGAACTTGATATTGACGAACTTATCGAAGAAACCAAAGACCTGTTAGATGACGAAGACTCTTCTGAGCAAGAAAAAAAAGACACTTCTCAGGAAAAAAGCGAAACTAAACAAGAAGATAAAAAGAAAAGAAAAATTCCCGTTTTATACATTACTTGGATACTTCTTGTTATTATAATTTTGTTACTTGCCTTTCTATGTTTTAAAGAATACAGGAAAAAACCTAAAATCAACACAGGTTTTTTCACCATTAACAAAAAAATAGTTTTTATTTCCCAAAAAAAACGACTTGCTGAAAAATTGAAAAACGAAATAAAAAAATATGATTTCAAACTTTTAATAGCTTATAAATTTGCAAGTATTTCAGGAATAAAAATTTTGAAAGCAGTTGTAAAAACAAAGTTTAAAACAAAAGCCGATGTCCCGTTAGACAAACTTTATTCACTTATAAAAGATAAGGTATATAACGATTTCAAAGAATTGACAAAAGGCAAATATATAGAAGACATAAAAAACAATAGAAACATAATAGCGGATATTATCAAAAAAGACACTTTAAAAATAATCTGCGAAACAATTCCGGGAATAAACAAAGAGTTAGTTAAGAAAAATCTTAAATTTGGAGAATTTTTAATTTTTTAATATTTTTTCAAAAAAATTTAAGGCGTAAAATTGAATAAAAAAGATATAATTAAAAAAATATTGAATAAAGAAAGAATTTCGGAAAAAGAAGCTGTTTATCTCTACGAAAAATTCAACATCCTTGAATTGGGAGAGCTTGCGGAAACAAGGAACGAAAAAAAAGCTTATTTCAATATTAACAAACATATTAACCCTACCAATATATGTGTTAACAGGTGCAAATTTTGCGCATTTTCCCGAAACAAAGGTGATGAAGGAAGTTACGAATACACAATTGAAAAAATTCTGAAATACACTGAAAATGCGGAGCAGGAAGGTATCACCGAATTTCACGTTGTAGGAGGTTTGCATCCCGAATGGAGCTTCGAATATTATAAAACCCTGCTTAAAGAACTAAAAAAAGCGCATCCGCATATTACACTTAAAACTTTCACTGCTGTTGAAATAGATTATTTTTCTAAAATCACTGGATATTCCGTTGCCAAAGTTCTGGAGCAGTTAAAAGAAGCAGGCATGAGTCTTATGCCTGGAGGCGGAGCAGAAATTTTTCATTCTGATATTAGAAATAAAATATGCCCTGAAAAAATTTCAGGAGAAAGATGGTTGAAAATAATAGAAACAGCTCACAACCTCGGAATAAGAACAAACTGCACAATGTTATACGGACATATTGAAAACATTTCTCACAGAATAGAGCATTTAAAAAGATTGAGAGAGCTTCAGGATAAAACAGGAGGATTTCTCGCTTTTATCCCTCTTTCGTTCCATTCCAAAAATACTGAAATAAAAAAAACTCCATACACAACAGGAACAGACGATTTGAAAACAATTGCAATTAGCAGATTATTTCTTGATAATATATCTAATATAAAAGCATACTGGGTTATGCTAACTGAAAAGCTTGCCCAAGTTGCCCTTAATTTCGGTGCAAACGACCTTGACGGGACAGTTGTAAAAGAAAAAATAACTCATTTTGCAGATGCACTTTCAAAAGAAGGATTAACTGTTAACGAAATTATAAATCTTATTAAAAAAGCTGGTAAAGTGCCTGTTGAAAGGGATTCGTTCTATAACGAGCTTAAGATTTTCACTTAAACAACGTTTAGGGAGCTGAATTTGAAACTTACAAGAGAAAAAGCTTTAAAACTTTACAGAAATTCCAGCCTATTGGAATTGGGAAAGCTTGCCAATGCAATAAAAGAAGATATGCATCCTGAAAATGTAATTACTTTTGTTGTGGACAGGAACATTAATTATACCAATATTTGCAAATGTAAATGCAAGTTCTGCGCATTTTACAGAGAGCAAAACGATTCCGACGCATATTTACTCTCTGAAAAAGAAATTTTCAAAAAAATAGATGAAACAATCTCCTTTAATGGCACCCAAATTTTAATACAAGGAGGTCTTCATCCTGACATTAACATAGATTATTTTGTGAATCTCTTTTCTGCAATTAAAGAAAGATACAACATAAACATACATGGTTTATCTGCTCCTGAAATATGCCACATTGCCTCACAATCAAAACTTTCAATTGAAGAAACCCTAAAAATATTGAACAATGCAGGATTAGGCTCAATTCCCGGAGGAGGTGCTGAAATACTTGTAAACAGAGTGAGAAACGAAATAAGTCCCAATAAAATATCTTGGGAAAAATGGGCAGAGGTAATGAAAACAGCTCATAAACTTGGCATCAGATCAACTGCCACAATGATGTTCGGAACAATTGAAAATGACGAAGAGATAATTGAGCATATTTTCAGGATAAAAGAGATACAGGAAAAATATCAAGGATTCACCGCTTTTATATGCTGGTCTTTTCAACCGCAAAACACAAGCCTTGAAAAAATTGTTAAATACAAAGCAACAGGTGTAGAATTTCTTAAAATACTTGCATTAAGCAGAATTATTCTGGACAACGTAAGAAATATTCAAACATCGTGGGTCACACAAGGTGCAAAAATTGCCCAAACTTCGCTTTTTTTCGGTGCAAACGATTTTGGAAGCACAATGCTTGAAGAGAATGTGGTATCAGCAGCAGGTGTTAAATTTCACCTCAGCATTAAAGATATTATATATCTCATTAAAGATGCAGGATTTACCCCTGCTCAAAGAGACACATTTTATAGAATTTTAAAAAGGTTTTAATCTGTTTTTAAAAGAAAAAGTAAAAATAAGTTTTTTAAGTTCATTATATTCATTTTCAGTAATCTGTTCGCTTTTACTTAAATTTATTAGAAAATTTTCTATGTCTTCGGCGCTTCTGTATATTTTCTCATTTAAATCTTTTAACCTTTTAACAAGCTGGGAAATAATTGAATTGTAGAAAAAAAGTTTATTGTCTGAATTGTAAGCTTTAAGAATTTTTGAATCAACTTTAATGGCATAAGTGTCTCCCTTTGCTTTAACTGTGGAAGTTCTTAAATAATTTTTTGAAAAACTTCCACAATTTAAAAGAGTCATCTCTCCAACCATAAAAGTTCCGCTTAATTCGTTAATTTTAACATTATTCAAAAGGATTTCCACTTCGCCGTCAATAATAATGTAAAAAGTCCCGTCAGATGTCTCTCCTTGCACAATTATATTATCTCCTGCATTATATCTCAACCAAATTCCCTTTTTAGCAATTTGAAAGATGAGGTTGTCTGGTAAAAATTTTAAATGTTCTATAGAGGGAATAATAAACTGTTTTAAATATAAGAACCTTTTTTTAACAGCGTTTTTGTCTGAAACAAAAACCTGTTCAAAATCATTATTAATTTTTTTTATTGTTTCGATTTTTTTCTTTAGCTTGGAGAGATTTCTAATTTCCTCTTTTAATTTATCCAAACCTGTATTTTTATTTGAAATTTTAAAAAAATTTTTTATCAAATAATTGCAAATCTTGTATTTTTCAAGAATATGGTTTGAAAAAACTATTTTTTCAGTAACATTCTGGAAAACTTTTTCCGCAATAAAGATTTTTACATCTGTTGGAAAACTGTCAAAAAACTCTAAATCAAAAACAATAGCTTCTATCTGTTCTTCTACTTTAACTTCCCCTAATCTATCAACTTCCAAGTCATGTTTCACTGCTTTAATATAGCTTATTTCGCCAATTGTATACGTATTTTCTGGTAATATTTCACAGATAACATGCTGTTTATATAAAATTGAACAGTGCCCTTTAAAAACAAAAAAAAGAGGTAATTTGATATCTGCCATTTTATCAAAGTTAATTATTTCCCCTTTTTTTATTGATAATGCTTTAATATGGCAGGATATTTTTTTTACATCATTTTCAAGATATTGAAAAACAAAAGGGGTAAAAACGTATTTTTCCAGAATCTTTCTATTTAAAGTTCCCATAAGTAATTTATATTCAAAAAAAATTTATTTTTCAAGCTATTTATTGGAAAAAATGACAGATTGAGTGTAATCTTTGGAGTTAAAAGGATTCACATATTTTACACAATGTAAATATTCTAAATTGGGAGGAGGCTCTCCTTTAAAAAAAAATAACAGGTATTTAAATTTAAGCGAATTTTTTTTTATAAAATCCAAAAATCTGAAAATATCCATAAAAGCACGTGAGGTTATCAAATGCGATTTTTCAGGTGGTCTTTTCAAAACAGCAATATTTTTGATTCCAACGGAAAATTTTACATAGTTAAGAAATGCTGATTTTTTTTTATTAATTTCAACAATATTAACAAAAGCTTTGTCAAAAAAAACAGAAAGTGTAATTGAAGGAATTCCAGCACCAGCACCAATATCGGTTATTGTGCTGCTGTCGAAATTTCTGAATTTTTTAAAAACAAGCAAAGGCTCCAATATGCCATTAAAGATAAATTTTTCTTCATTGAAACCGGTAATATTAATTTTTCTGTTCCATTTTAAAACTGCATCAACATATTTAGAGTATATATCTGTTTTTGATAATATTTTCTCCTTTATGGCAGTGTTATCACTAAAATATTCCGAGACATATTTCTCAAAAATATCTATATTCATTTATTTTTTAAAAAATCATCAATCCTTTTCAGTATTCTCTCTTTTCCGAGAAGTATCATTGTTTTATCAAGGTCAGGTCCTTTGGTTTTTCCGGTAATTAAAACTCTCACAGGCATAAAAAGTTTTTTACCCTTTAATCCCGTCTCTTTAATAACGCTTTTCATTAAACTTACATAACTATCTTTATCTATACTTCTCTGCTTTTCAACGTTGTTTTTAAAAGAAATTAAAAGCTGCTCCGTTAAATCGTTCTCAATTATGCTTTTGCACGATTCGTCATATTCAATTTTATCGTTAAGAAAAATTCCAATCCAATATTTAATGTCGCTTAGTATTTCAATGTTTCCTTTTAAAGCACCTATAACATCCACAAGCCAGTCACTGTCGAAATGCTTTGTATTGTATCCGAGATTTTCAAGATAAGGCTTTATTAGCTCGGTTAATTTTTTATCATCATATTCCCTTACATAAATTCCGTTAATCCATTTAAGCTTTTTAAAATCAAAGACCGCTGCGCTTTTCCCTATCCGTGACAAATCTATTTCTTTTATCAGCTCCTCTTTGGAAAAAATCTCTTCACCTGATTCAGACGACCAGCCAAGCAAAGAAAGATAATTAAACAATGCTTCCGGAAGATATCCTTCTTCTCTGTAGTTTGACACTGATGTAATTCCGTGTCGTTTGCTCAATTTTGCTCTGTCAGGTCCTAATATCAGGGCATGGTGAGCAAATTTGGGAACAGGAATATCCAAAGCATTTGCCACCAATATCTGTTTGGGAGTGTTTGACAAATGGTCCTCTCCTCTTATAACATGTGTGATTTTCATTAAAAAATCGTCAATAACAACAATATAGTTGTATACAGGGACACCATCGGAACGAACAATTATAAAATCTCCGCCTATATTGGAAGAATTAAATTCCACTTTGCCCCTAATCAAATCATCAACAACAATGTTTACTCCTTCTTCCACCTTAAAACGAATCGAGTATTTTTTACCTTTATTTTCGAGGTCTTTGACCTGCTCTTGAGACAAATTTCTGCATTTTCCGTTATACCGAGGCTGTTTTCCCTCTTTGGCACACTGCTTTCTCATTTCATCAATCTCGTCGGGAGAGCAGAAACATTTGTATGCTTTACCTTGTTGCAGCAATTTATCCGTATATTGCTTATAAATATCAAAACGTTGAGACTGCCTGTAAGGACCGAATTCTCCTCCTTTATCAGGACCTTCATCCCATTCCAAACCGAGCCATTTCAAATCTTCCAAAATGGATATTTCCGATTCCTTAGTTGACCTTTCAAAGTCAGTATCCTCAATTCGTAATACCATCTTTCCGTTGTTTTTCTTTGCCAGAAGATAATTAAACATAGCTGTCCTTGCATTACCTATATGAAGCTTGCCTGTGGGGCTTGGTGCGAATCTAACTCTAAAAGAAGACATAACTTCCTCCTAATAAAAAAACTATAAAAATATTTGCCAATATCTGTTTAATACAAAAACAAATTTAAAATCAAATGGTAAATTTCCAAAAGAGCTACTATTTACCATTAAAGCTGTCATTTTTAGGGATTTAGCCCGAAAAATCTCTTTTTTCAAGTTTGTTTTTGTATAATACAATTTTTCACTTGAAATGACATTTGCAATATTCTTAAATTATTGTTATTAAAGTATCTTTCAACGTTGAACTATGAACGTTGAACTGTAAACTTGTATAATACCGTTTTAAACAGAGAATCGTATAAATATAAAAAAATAAAAAAAGCCAGCATAAAGCTGGCAATTTTAATAGCGGCACAGGGAATTGAACCCCGGACACTACGGTTATGAGCCGTATGCTCTAACCACCTGAGCTATGCCGCCAAAAAGATTTTTGTCTATATATTTTTAAAAAAAATTTGTCAAATAAAAATTTACTTAATTCTACCTGCAACTTTTATTAAATTGAGAGCTTTTGAAAGTTTCGCTTTTTCCGCAGCATACTCCTTATCATCTTCATTTAACTCCCTCAACCTCTGCTCGGAATTTACTTTAAGGTCTTCAGCCTCTTTAAGATTAATGTCTTCGGCATGATACGCATCATCCACAATAGCTATAACTCTTGTGGGCAAAACTTCTATTATACCTCCGTCAATGGCGACATATTTTTCATTGCCGTTAACCTTATAAATAAGCTCTCCTATATTTAAAAAAGTGAGAAAAGGTGTATGTCCGGGAAGCACACCGAAATCACCTTCAATACCCGGAGCATTTATCTCTTCAACTGTGCCTTCAAAAAAAACCTTACTCGGTGACACCAGTTCAAATCTCATTTAAAACTCCTTATCTTTATTTATTAAGCTCTTTTGCCCTTTCAACAACCTCTTCTATTCCTCCAACCATATAAAAAGCCTGTTCAGGCAAATCATCATGCTTACCTTCAACTATTTCTTTGAACCCTCTTATAGTATCTTCAATTCTTACGTATTTTCCGGGAGTTCCTGTGAATTGTTCAGCAACATGGAAAGGCTGCGACAAAAATCTCTGAATCTTTCTTGCCCTTGAAACAATAACCTTATCATCGTCAGACAATTCATCCATACCGAGAATTGCAATAATATCCTGCAAGTCCTTGTATCTTTGCAGAATCATCTGCACTTCCCTTGCAACATTATAATGCTCTTCTCCAATAACCTTAGGCTCCAAAATCCTTGACGTAGAATCAAGAGGGTCAACAGCAGGGTAAATACCAAGCTCTGCAATCTGCCTTGACAAAACTGTTGTTGCATCAAGGTGGGCAAATGTAGTTGCAGGAGCCGGGTCAGTAAGGTCGTCAGCAGGAACATAAATAGCCTGAACAGAAGTAATGGAACCTTTTTTGGTAGATGTAATCCTCTCTTGCAATTCACCAAGGTCGGTTCCGAGAGTAGGCTGATAACCAACAGCAGAAGGAATTCTTCCGAGCAATGCGGAAACTTCAGCACCTGCTTGTGTAAATCTGAATATATTGTCAATAAAAAGAAGAACGTCCTGACCTTCTTCGTCTCTAAAATATTCCGCAACAGTAAGAGCGGTCAAACCAACCCTTGCCCTTGCTCCTGGAGGCTCGTTCATCTGTCCGTAAATAAGAGCGGCTCTGTCAATAACACCTGATTCTTTCATTTCAAGCCAAAGGTCGTTTCCTTCCCTTGTCCTTTCACCAACACCTCCAAACACGGAAAATCCGCCGTGCTCCATGGCAACATTGTGAATAAGCTCCATAATCAAAACTGTTTTTCCAACGCCTGCACCGCCAAACAAACCGATTTTACCACCTTTCAAATAAGGAGCAAGCAGGTCAACAACTTTAATGCCTGTTTCAAGCATTTCCTGCTCTGTGCTCTGGTCAACAAGCTCAGGAGCAGGTCTGTGAATAGGGTATCTTTTCTCTGTTTTAACTTCTTCGCCTCCGTCAACAGCTTCACCAATAACATTAACAATTCTTCCGAGCACTTCTCTACCAACCGGAACGGTAATGCCTTCGCCTGTATCGAGAACTTCCTGACCTCTCACAAGACCGTCTGTGGTATCCATTGCAATGGTTCTCACAACGTTATCTCCGAGATGCTGCGCAACTTCACAAACGAGATTCCATTCTTTATCGTTAATATTGGGATTGGTAATTTTAAGCGCATTGTATATTTCCGGAAGCTGACCTTCTTCGAATTCCACGTCGACAACCGGACCCATAACCTGTTTAATTATACCTTTGTTCATTAATATATTCCTCCCTTAAAATTATTTTTAACTTTCCAAAGCTTCCTTACCGCCGATAATTTCCATTAATTCGGTGGTAATAGTTGCCTGTCTCACTCTGTTAAAGAGCAGTGTTAATTTGTCTATCATTTCAGATGCGTTTTTTGTGGCACTGTCCATAGATGTCATTCTTGCAGCATGTTCGCTTGCTATGGAGTCTAACCATGCTGTAAAAATTTCATTTGCAATATATTTCGGTATTATACCGTCAAGTATTGCATTCATGGAAGGCTCATAAAGATATTCAACAACATATTCTTCGGTTTCCAAATTTTCAACCTCAACAGGAAGCAGTTTTCCGAACACAAGTTTTTGTGAAATGGCAGAAACAAAATGATTGTAAACAAGGTAAACAAGGTCTATCTCTTCGTTAACATAAAGGCTGCAAATTTTTTCTCCCAAAACTTGCGCATTATGAAAATCCGCATTTCTCATTCCTTCCACGGAACTAATGATATTAACATCCTTTTTCTTGAAAAAATCTTTAACTTTCCTGCCTATTGCAATGGCGGAATAGTTATAGTCATTTTCATTCATAAATTTGTTAACCTCTTTTAAAAGGTTGTTGTTAAAACTACCGCACAAACCTCTGTCAGAGGCAATTGCAACAATCAAAACATTTTTAGGCTCTCTTTCCACAAGCAACGGATGCTCTTTATTCGTAATCCTTGCATAAATACTCGACATCATCTTCTGCATTTTTTCAGCATACGGCAGAGCCTGTTTTATCCCTTCTTCCGCTCTTCTCAGCTTTGCAGCGGAAACCATATACATTGCCTTTGTAATCTGCTGAGTATTTTTTACACTCTCGATTCTCTTCTTAATATCTCTCAAATTAGCCATGTTGGCCTCCTAATTTATTCTGCTACAAACACTTCATCAAATTTGTTAAGAGTTTCTTCTATCTTTGCTTTTAATTCGTCTGAAATCTGCTTTTCAGCGGCAATCTTTTCAAAAAGTTCAGGATTGTTATTTTCAACAAAGGCAAACAACTCCTGCTCATACCTGCCGAGAGATTCCACAGGATATTTGTCAAGAAATCCGTTTGTCCCTGCATATATGATTAAAACCTGTTTTTCAACAGGATAAGGCACATACTGCCCCTGCTTCAGAATTTCAACGAGTCTTGCGCCTCTTGCAAGCTGAGCCTGTGTGGCTTTGTCAAGGTCGCTGCCGAACTGTGCAAATGCTTCAAGCTCTCTAAACTGTGCAAGTTCGAGCCTCAACCTTCCTGCAACTTGCTTCATAGCTTTAATCTGAGCACTTCCTCCAACCCTTGAAACAGACAAACCAACATTCACAGCAGGCCTAACCCCTGAATAAAAGAGGTCCGACTCAAGATAAATCTGTCCGTCTGTAATTGAAATAACATTTGTAGGAATATATGCGGAAACATCACCTGCCTGTGTTTCAATAATAGGTAAAGCTGTTAAAGAGCCTCCTCCTCTTGCGTCGCTTAATTTTGCAGCTCTTTCAAGAAGCCTTGAGTGAGTATAAAAAATATCTCCGGGATAAGCTTCCCTTCCGGGAGGTCTTCTGAGAAGCAGTGACAATTGTCTGTATGCTGTAGCCTGTTTAGAAAGGTCATCGTATATAATAACAGCGTGCATTCCGTTGTCTCTGAAATATTCACCCACAGTAACACCTGCATAAGGTGCAATGTATTGCAAAGGTGCAGGTTCACTTGCAGTGGCGGCAACAACAGTTGTATATTCCATTGCTCCGAATTCTTCAAGTGTTGCAACAACTTGTGCAACTGTTGACCTTTTTTGACCTATTGCAACATAAATACAGTAACAATTGTTTCCTTTCTGGTTTATAATGGTATCAACTGCAACTGCTGTTTTCCCTGTTTGTCTGTCACCAATAATAAGTTCTCTCTGTCCTCTTCCAATGGGTATCATGGAGTCAATTGCTTTCAACCCTGTTTGCAAAGGCTCGTGAACAGGTTTTCTGTCAACAATGCCTGGAGCTTTAATCTCAACTCTTCTAAACTCGTCTGTCTTAATAGGCCCCTTGCCGTCAAGAGGATTGCCAACAGGGTCAATAACCCTTCCAAGCATTGCCTTACCAACGGGAACCTCAAAAATCCTTCCTGTTCTCTTAACTTCTTCTCCTTCTTTAATGTGAACATCTTCTCCGAGGATAGCCACACCAACATTGTCTTCTTCAAGGTTTAGAGCCAATCCGTAAATATTACCCGGAAATTCAACGAGCTCTCCAGCCATAACCTTTTCAAGTCCGTAAACTCTGGCGATTCCGTCTCCAACACTTAGAACAGTCCCTGTCTCGCTAACCTCTACTTTTTTCTCGTAATTTTCAATGTGTCCTTTTAAAACGCTACTAATTTCATCTGCTCTAATTTGCATTTTCTACCCCTTTAATATATTTTCTTTAATTTTGTTTAATTGTAACTTTAAAGACGCATCATACTTCATTCCTTCTGTTTTTATAATGATTCCGCCTATAATTTCCGGCTCTACAACTTCCTTTACCTCAAGCTTCTTGTTGGTTTTTTTGGAAAGCCCTTCTGTGATGCTTTTAATAAGTTTTTTATCAAGTTTAATTGCGGAAATTATATCAGCTGACATAACCCCTATAAAATCTCTGTAACGTTTCTGATACATTTCATATATGTAAGGCAAAAATTTTAACTTACCTCTGTCAACGCTTAATTTTAAAAAATTTTTTGTTATGTGGTCAATGGAATATTTCTCGCTTAACAGATCAATAATATTTTTTTTCTCAGTTGTTGATATACCGGCTCCAATCATAACAATTCTGAAATCTTTGCTTGTTTTTAAAATTTCAGTTGCAACTGCAATGCTTTTCAAAACTTTTTCAACAACATTTTTTTCTTTTGCCAATTCAAACAAAGCTTTTGAATATTTGGTTGCAATTTTGTATTTTATCAATTTACACTCACCATCCTTTCTATGGAATTGTTGATAATCCTGTTATGATCCTCTTCGGTAATATTTTCTTTGAGAAGCTTTTCCGCTATCTCCATAATCTGCTCTGTAGTCTCTCTCTTGATTTTTTCACGCTCTTTTTCAACTTCCTGAGCTGCGGAAATTTTTGCATGTTCTATAATTTTTTCAGCTTTTAATTCTGCTGCGGAAATTATTCTTGCTCTTTCAGCTTCTCCCTCTTTTTTAAACTGCTCTATTATTGCAGCTTTCTCTTTTTCAAGGTTTTTAATCTTTTCTTCATACTCTTTCTGTCTGTCTTCAGCAAGTTTACGCGCATTTTCAGCTTCAATAATTGCAGTTTCTATCTTTTCCTTTCTTGAAAACAGAAACTCTTTAAAGGGTTTTTTACCCACTTTGTAAAGAAGAAAAACCAGAATTCCGAAATTTATTATTCTCCACACAAAATCCCAAAGCTGCCTTTTAAGCTCTCCGTCACCTCCGTGAGCTTCGGAAGCCATAATAACGGCACTAAAACAAAGCACAACGAAAAAAGATAAAAAAACGGTTTTAAAAATTTTTTTCATAATTAACTCCTTCTAATTAATCTCTCTGCCGAGCAACATTGACGATATGGATTTTGCAATTGTATCTATTTCTTTTTCAAGAACTTTTTTAACTTCTTTTTTGTTTGCTTCAAGCTCTTTCTGAAACTTGTCAAGATATTCGTTAGCTTTGCCTTTTGCCTGCTCTAACTTTTCAAGAGCAGCTTTTGAACCTTCGTCTTTAATCTCGTTTTTAATTTTATTACTTTCAAGTCTTGCGTTTTTAATCTCTTCTTCAAGCTTTTCCAAACCTTCGTCAACTGTTTTGTTTATTTTTTCCGCTGTTTCAAAATCACCTGTAATTTTATCATTTCTTTCGTCAAGCATTTTAAGAACAGGTTTAAAAAGAAATTTATTTAAAAACCACATTAAAAAAATGAAATTTATCACTTGGATTATTAAGGTAAAATTAATGCTAATCACTTCACTCCTCCTTTACACTACAAAAATAAGCAATAATGCTATAACAAGTGCATATATCCCTGTGGACTCGGAAACAGCTTGACCAACAAGCATTGTCCTGGTGAGAAGCCCTGCTTCTTCGGGATTCCTCGAAATACCTTCACACGCTTTTCCCGCTGCAAATCCTTCACCCACTCCGGGTCCTATGGCACCGATACCCATACAGATACCTGCTCCGAGGAGTGCGGCGGCTTTAACGATTTGAACTCCAGAAATGTCCATTTTATCCCCCTTTATAATAAAAATTTATACAACAAACAATAATACAAAAGCTATAACAAGAGCATAAACGCTTGTGGACTGGCTAACAGCCTGACCTATAAGCATTGTCCTTGTTAAAATATTGGAAAGAGCTGGATTTTTGGCTGTCCCTTCTGCTGAAAATGCTGCTGCTATTCCACCGCCAACTCCGGGACCAATAGCTCCGAATCCCATGGAAATACCTGCTCCCAATACAGCAGCAAGATATGTAACACTAATAACTTCCGGATAAGACTTAAACATTAGAATAAAAGAAACAAGCATTGCAAATATTGCAGGTGTCTGAGCAACTGCCTGTCCAATAAGCATGTTTGTGGTAATTTGTGAAGAGGCTCTCGGATTCCTTGCTATCCCTTTGCAAGCTGTTCCTCCGGGAAAACCTGAGCCTACCCCTGCACCAAATGCGCCTACCCCCATGCTTATACCTGCTGAAACAAGAGCAACAGCAGTAAACAGATTACCTGAGGAAAAATTTTGAAACACAAGAAGAATTGCCACAACAAGTGCAAAAATAGACGCTGACTCAGCTATTGCCATACTCACAAGCATGGTTTTAACAATTTCCCCCGAAGCAGCGGGCTGGTTAGAGATACTGCTAACTGCCGAGCCTGCTGCATATCCTTCTCCTATAGCAGCTCCTATTGCTCCGGTGCCCATACATAACCCTGCACCGAAAAAAGCTGAAGCGTCAATTACATTGGCAACATTCAATTTTTACTCCTTAATCATCAAAGCAATATATACAAGGCTAAGCATTGTAAAAACAAATGCCTGAACCGTGCCTACGAAAATACCGAAAAAAGCATACAAAAAAGGCGGCAAAATCAAACTGTAAACAAGATGCGAAACAACTATTATAATAATGGAGCCACCCATTATGTTACCGTATAGCCTGAAAGATATTGATACTACCTTTGCAAGTTCTCCAATTACGTTTAAAGGCGCCATTACGAAAAAAGGCTGTAAATATTCGGAAAGATACGTTTTAATGCCTTTGAACTTTATACCCGAATAATGGGCAATAACAAAACCAAGCAAGCCGAGCCCCAATGGTGTGTTAAGGTCTTTGGTGGGTTCTTCGCATCCTGGAATAACACCTATGTAGTTGCACAGAAGCAAGAAAAGAAAAAGAGCCGTAATAAAAGGAAAATATTTTCTGTCTTTCATTTCAAGCGAATCAGCAACAAGCTTGTCAAAACCGGAAACTATTGACTCTGCGAGAGATTGAAAAACTCCCGGAACAAGGGATATTTTTTTGGTTGCGAGAAATGAGAAAACAATAAGAAAAACCATAATAATCCAGGACATTATCACTGTCATTATATTAACGGTTAAATTCATGCCCAACAATTCCAAATGAATCTGAACAACCTTGCCTATGTCCATTTTAATTCTCTCTGTATATAAATTTTGAAATTAACAATGTAAGCTGAATTGAAAACAAACCTAAAACCGCACTTCCGAAATCCAGAAAAGGCTTTTTAAAAGCCACTGTCAAAGCAAGAGCATATAAAAAATATCTGAGAAAAAACCACTTTAAAAAATGAAACCTTCTGACATTAACCTTGTTAACCTGCAATAATTTAAGATTGGTTAAACTAATAAGATAAAAGTTTATTCCTGAAACAACAGCTCCCAATATAAATCCGTAAGCTGAAGACGTTCTGCCCACTGCTACAAAAAAAACCACGAATATTGTAGACAATATTAAATATTCTTTTAAAATTCTATTTCTGAAACTAAAATATTTAGTCATATCAATAGGTTTTAGGCACAATTAATTAAGGATGAAAAGGCATAACAAATAATATTTTTAATGTCAAGTTTATTTTGTTTTCTTTAAAACTGCATTAAAAAAAGAGAACTTTGCATAAAATTCTAATAATACCGTTAAAACAAGCAAAAAAAGTTAGTAAGATTAAGCTGTTATATATTCTTCAGTTGCTAAAGCTCCTTCAGAATGACCTCAAAAAAGTCATTCTGAGTCTGAGCAGAGCGAAGGCGAAGAATCCATTTGTAATATATTAA
>CAZLFW010000142.1:0-6813 GCA_964559045.1 uncultured bacterium | reverse complement strand
TACTTCCGAGAAAAATCTCTGAAAGAGTATCAAGAAAAAGAGATTTGCCAAACCTTCTCGGACGGGAAAGAAAATAGTAGCCACTACGCTCAATAAGTCTTAAAGCTATCTCTGTTTTATCAACATAGTAGCAATTTTCTTCTATTATTTTGCTAAAAGTCTGAATGCCAATGGGAAGTTTTTTATGGTTCATAATAATAAATTATCAGAAAATTTAGATAAATTCAAGATTTAATTAGTCGTTGTAACGACTGTTTAACCTTGAACTTGCATAATTTCACATTGCCTAATAAAACTTGAAAAAAGATGTTTTTCCAACGTTGAAATTTACTCATTGAATTTTAGTCGCATATTTTTTATTATCGTTATTGTTATTGAGAAAATTTACTTGACATTATCCGCATATAACATTAAACGTTATATGGAGTTTGTGACAATTTTTAAGGAGGAGTGATATGGCACTAAAAGCGGACAAAATTTGGTTTGACGGCAAACTTGTTAATTGGGAAGAAGCTAATGTTCATGTTTTAACACACACATTACACTACGGATTAGGCGTTTTCGAAGGTATAAGATGCTACAAAACCAAAAACGGCAAAACCGCTGTTTTTAAATTACAGGAGCATGTTGACAGACTTTTCAACTCCGCTCATATAGTTGAAATGAAAATACCCTTTTCAAAAGAAGAGATTTTTAACGCTACACTTGAAACAGTTAAAGTTAACGGTATAGGAGACGGATATATCAGACCCATTGTATTTGTGGGAAATGCAGGAATAGGACTTTACGTAAAAGAATATCCCGTTATAACTGCCATTATAGCAATACCTTTTGGCAAATATCTCGGAGAAGAAGGCATAGAAAAAGGTATATCGGTTAAAACATCCTCTTTTACAAGACACGGAGTAAACACATCAATGACAAGAGCTAAAATATGCGGAGCATATTTAAATTCCATACTTGCCAAAAAAGAAGCTGTTGAAAACGGTTATGACGAGGCATTAATGCTTGATTCAAGCGGATTTGTTTGCGAGGCATCGGGAGAAAACCTGTTTATTTTAAAGGATAATGTTTTCTATACTCCTCCGAAAATATCCATTCTTCCCGGCATCACAAGGGATACGGTTATGGAAATTATAAGGGAAGAAGGTTTTGAAGTTAAAGAATATCCTATTACAAGAGATGACGTTTACATTGCGGATGAAGCTTTTTTTACGGGAACCGCTGCTGAAATAACTCCCATAAGAGAAGTTGACGGAAGAAAAATAGGTGAAGGCAAAGCTGGAAAATTAACCAAGAAATTTCAAAAATTATTCTTTGAATATGCAAAATGTGAAAATGACAAGCACATTGATTGGCTCGCTTTTGTGGAATAATGCCTGTTGAAATACTTATTGACGGATACAATTTGATTAACAATTGGGGAATTTTAAAAGAAAAATTTTCCAGAAATCCCGAAAGTGCAAGAGATTTTTTAATTGACGTGCTGCATCATTACAAAAAAATAAAGCACCACTCTGTTAATGTGATTTTCGACGCATACAACAGTTTTAGTTTGCTTCCGTCCGAATTCTCAGCTAAAGGAATAAAAATAGTTTTCACGTCAATGGGTGAGACAGCAGACAGTTATATAAAAAACAAAGTTAAACATCACGGTGAAAAATTCATAGTGGTTTCTTCCGACAATGAAATTAAAAATTTTGCAAATTCCCAAGGCGCTGTTTCCGTTAATTCCGAAGACTTTATTGCAAAGCTCGAACTGGCATTTTACATGGATTCAAAAGGAATTCAAGACGAAGAAGAACCAAACAGAAGATTAAACACCAAAAAGAAAGGCAATCCCAAAAAACTTCCGAAAAAATTAAGGAAAAACATACAAAAAATAAACAAACTATAAGGAGCTTTAAATTATGGAAAGCGTAGGCTTGGACATAGCAATTGAACACGGTTTAACAGAAGAAGAATTTAATAACATTATAAACATTCTGGGAAGAAAACCCAACCTCACCGAAATAGGGATATTTTCTGTAATGTGGAGCGAACATTGCAGTTACAAAAGCTCAAGACTGCATCTTAAAAAATTTCCTGTAAAAGCTCCGTGGGTTATTCAGGGACCCGGAGAAAATGCCGGAATCATAGATATTGGCGAAGGTGTTGCAGTAGCTTTTAAAATGGAAAGTCACAACCATCCTTCATACGTGGAGCCTTATCAAGGCGCTGCAACAGGTGTGGGAGGAATTTTAAGGGATGTATTCACAATGGGCGCAAGACCAATTGCAAGCCTTAATTCTTTAAGATTCGGAGAACCTTCCAATGAAAGGACAAAGTATCTTTTGTCAGGTGTTGTTTCAGGTATAGCCGATTACGGCAACTGTATGGGAGTTCCCACAGTTGGAGGGGAAATATACTTTGACAAATGTTACAACGGCAACATTCTCGTAAATGTTTTTAACCTCGGCATTGTGTCAAAAGACAAAATTTTTTACGGTTATGCGTCAGGAGTGGGAAATCCCGTTATTTACGTTGGCTCCAAAACGGGAAGAGACGGCATACACGGTTGCTCTCTCCTTGCATCAGAAGAATTTGACGAAACTTCCGAAGAAAAACGTCCTACTGTTCAGGTTGGCGACCCTTTTACTGAAAAAAGACTGCTTGAAGCATGTCTCGAGCTAATGGATAAAGACTATATTGTAGGAATACAAGACATGGGAGCAGCGGGATTAACCTCATCTTCAGTTGAAATGGCAGGCAGAGCAGGGACAGGAATAGAAATGAACCTCGACAATATTCCCGTAAGAGAAGAAGACATGACTCCTTATGAAATGATGCTTTCAGAATCACAGGAGAGAATGTTAATAGTTGCGAAAAAAGGATTTGAGGAAAAAGTAAAAAAGATTTTCGAAAAATGGGATTTGGATGCTGTTGTTGTGGGTAAAGTTACTGATAACGGATTTCTTACACTTTCTTTTAAAGGTGAAAAAGTTGCAGAAATCCCGGTTAAACCCATAGCAGACGAAGCACCTGTATATGACAGACCTGCCAAAAAACCAGAATACATTGAAAAGATTAACAATTTCAACATTACTTCCTTAAAGTTCAACAGAGATTATCTCGACGTTTTGGAAACTTTACTATCATCTCTCAATATTTGCAGTAAAAAATGGGTATACGAGCAGTATGATCATATGGTAAGAATCAACAGTGTTGTTCTTCCAGGCTCAGATGCGGCTGTTTTAAGAATTAAAGGCACAGGCAAAGCAGTTGCCATATCATCAGACTGCAACAGCAGATACTGTTTTTTGGACCCTTATAAAGGAGCGCAAATAGCTGTTTGCGAAGCTGCAAGGAATGTTGCATGTTCCGGCGCAAAACCTATGGCAATAACAGATTGTTTAAATTTCGGGAATCCTGAAAAGCCCGATATTATGTGGCAGTTTGTTGAAGCGGTAAAAGGGATGTCAGAAGCCTGTGCTATTTTGAATACACCTGTTGTAAGCGGAAACGTAAGTTTTTACAACGAAACATCCGGTGTTCCGATTTATCCCACACCAACTGTGGGCATGGTAGGGTTAATCGAAGATGTAAACAAGCATGTTACTCAATATTTCAAGGATAGTGATGATATTATAATTCTTTTGGGACAAACCAAAGAGGAGCTTGGAGGCTCCGAATATCTTGCCCAGTGTCATAATATTGTTAAAGGGAAGTGTCCCGAAGTAAATCCCGAATCAGAGAGAGCATTAATCAATGCTCTTTTGGAAATGTCTGATAAAGGGTTGTTAAAGTCGGCACACGATATTTCCGAAGGAGGGCTTGCTGTTGCAATTGCAGAATCTTGCATAACAGGTAAAAACGGGATAGGAGCCACAATAGAAATTAACACGGAGATTGACCCTGTTTATCTCCTTTTCGGGGAATCTCAAGGCAGAGCCGTTATTTCATGCGGCAAAAACGATTTGTCAAATATTGAAAACATTCTAAAGAGTCATAACATCCACTACAATATTATAGGTAAAACAGGGGGAAACTTTCTTAAAATAAACAATTTAATAGATGCGGAAGTAAATGCTTTAAGAAAAATATACTACTCTTCTCTTGATAATTACGTTAACGGATAATTTTTAGCCAATATCATTTGGCGGCAATACACTTTGCATCAGGCAATAACGACTCGGCTATATATTTATTCAAAACCGATTTTGATAGTTCTATTTTCATGTCAACTTCACATACACCGTTTGAGTTATGCTTGATTTTAAGAATTTTAACCCCTTTTAACAAAGTATTGGTTATTGTCTTAACTGCATCGGATTTTACAACATAGCCTGAAGCATTGGTGGATGAATTAACAATAACCCCACCTAATTTTTCCGATAATATCCTGTATCCGTCAATTACTGCCGCTCTTTCCGCAAATAGATACTTTTGAACCTCGCTTAGCTCCATTTCAGTTGGAGGTGCCCCCTTCCCTGTAACGGATAAAACTATTTTATCTTTACAGGAATAATTTATATTATCTGTTATATTTTCCGTATCCATAGAAGCACATCCCACAATGAAAAAAACAATTAACATACTTAAATAAAATGTTTTAATTTTTATCATAAAAAGCCTCCGTAAAGTATTTATTAGTTCAAAGTTGAATTAGTCGTTAGTTAATGTAATTTGTAATTAACAGTTATTTGCAGTAGTTAAAAACTAACTTTTAGTGGAAAATTATGTTATAAAATCTTTAAAGAAAACTTAACATTAATTAATTTTCATTGTCCAAATAACATTATCGTCTAAATCCGAAAAATCTTGACAAATTTTTTTTTTTATATATCTTAATAAAAAAAGAAAAAATAAAAAGGAGGTTTTATGAATCAAATTAAAACATTTTTCCTAATGGCTCTGCTTACGGTTATCCTTGTTATGTTGGGCAATCTTTTCGGCGGCAGAGGGGGAATGATTGTTGCATTTATCTTTGCAGGTGCCATGAACTTTTTCAGTTATTGGTTCAGTGACAAAATCGTATTGAAAATGTATGGAGCGCATGAGGTTTCAGAATCGGAAGTTCCTATTTTACATAAAATGGTGGAAAAATTAAGCGAGCGAGCTGGAATTCCCAAGCCTAAAGTTTACATTGTTAAATCTGACATGCCAAATGCTTTTGCCACAGGAAGAAATCCCAAAAATGCCGCTGTTGCGGTAACAACCGGGATAATGCATCTTCTTAGCGAAGATGAGCTTTTTGGTGTTCTTGCGCACGAAATTTCACATATAAAACACAGAGATATTCTTGTTTCTACAATTGCAGCTACAATGGCTGGCGCCATAAGCATGATTGCCAACTGGGCGCAATGGGGAGCAATGTTCGGCGGATTCGGAGGAGATGACGACGAAGGAGGAGGAAATTTCATATTTGTGTTAATTTTCAGCATCATTGCCTCTGTTGCAGCAATGCTTATTCAAATGGCAATATCACGTTCAAGAGAATATATGGCTGACAAAAGCGGAGCGGAACTGTCGGGGAATCCGCTTTATCTTGCAAATGCTCTCAGGAAGCTTGAAGCAGGAGTTCAATTTACATCCGAAAATATTAATCCTGCAACAGCTCACATGTTTATTGTAAGCCCTCTCACCGGTGGGAGAGCTATTTTAAGTCTTTTCAGCACACATCCGCCAACAGAAGAAAGAATTAGAAGATTGGAACAAATGGCAAATGCTTAATGAAGAAAAAATTTTTTCTTTTTTCAAAAAAGACAGGGAAGTGGCAGTGGCTTTTTCAGGAGGCACCGATAGTTGCTGCCTTTCCTATATATTAAAAAAAAAATTAAAAAACTTTCTCTTGTTTTTGTTAACACTTTTTTTCATTCTTCAAACCATCTTAATCTTGCGGTTACCAATGCAAATTACCTTAAAATTCCACTGAAAATAATTAACCTGAAAAATCTTCACAATAAAATATTAAACAACTGTAAACTCAGATGTTACCATTGCAAAAAGGAGATATTTTCAAAAATAAAAGAACAGTTTCATATACACCAAATTGCAGACGGAACCAATTTTACGGATACTTTTGAATATCGGCCAGGATTGAAGGCTCTTGATGAGTTAGGCATAATATCTCCTTTTAAAAAAGCGCATATTCCGAAAAAAGACATTTTAAACTATCTGATTGAAAATAATCTGAAAAAACTTATCACCGAACCGACAACATGCAATGCCACACGAATTAATTACGGAATCAGAATAACAGGTGAGAGATTAAACTTGGTTGAAAAAACGGAAAATTTTTTGAAAAATAAAAATATCCCTTTTTCCAGATGCAGAATTGTTGGAAAGAACAGATATGTTTTAGAAACAAAACAGGAATTTTTACATTTGTTAAATCAGAATGTATTAAATGAAATACGGCAAATATTAGGTTCTGAAAATATTACCGTTGGAGTTTATCAAAAAGGCTTTTTCGACAGATAATACAATTTTCTACTTGAAATGACATTTGCAACATTCTTAACTTATTGTTATTAAAGTGTGTTTCAACGTTGAACTATGAACTTTGAACCGTTAACTTGTATAACTTTCTGCTTGAAATAACATTTGCGTTTATATGGTAGAGGCAATTCATGAATTGCCCTTACGAAATTTAGTGGTTTTAAGTTATGAATTTTTAAGGGATTTTGTGGATTCTTCGGCTAAAGCCTCAGATATTATGGATGACCTCTTGTAATCTGGGGCTGGTTACCCTATAAGAATTGTGTTAAAGAAAGAGAAACAGCCTGTGCAAGAGAAATGCTGTGTTTTATATGGGGCTGTAAATGGGAAGCC
>CAZLFW010000141.1:0-4629 GCA_964559045.1 uncultured bacterium | reverse complement strand
TGTGTCTTTTTTCCTTAAGAACAGTAAAATAAAAGGCTACTACAATACACAATGTCCATAGTGCGGCATTGTAAAACTGGTTGTTTTTAATTGAGCGAATATATTTGGAATTTTTCATTGGAATTATCTTTTAGTTTATTTAAAAATATAACAAAGTTTTAAAAATAATTCAAGGAGAAAATTTTTCTGTGTAACTTACTTAAAACACAGGATATTTTTTATAGGATATTTTTGAGTAAAAATGTCTTTTTTCTAAAATTTTTTAAAAAAACTTAAAATTGATATTTGTAATGTTTTATGTTACGTTTAAACAAACGGCATATTTGTTTCGAATAACATTAATGGTTAAAATTTCAACTATGTATAGAGTTAGAATAAACGACATTATTGATAAGCTTTTGCAAGTTTACTCGCCGGAAGAAATTTCCATTGTAAACAAAGCTTACATTTATTCCGCAAAAGTTCACCAAGGACAGACAAGGCTTTCTGGAGAGCCTTATCTTGTTCATCCCATAACTGTTGCAAAAATACTTACCGATATGAATATGGATGTGCCTACCATTGTTACGGGACTTCTTCACGATGTTGTGGAAGATACTTACACAACAATAGAAGAGATAGAAAAAATGTTCGGCAAGGAAATTGCCATTCTTGTGGATGGTGTTACCAAAATAAGCAAGCTTGAGTTTAAGTCGAAGCAGCAGAAAGTTGCGGAAAATTTTAGAAAATTAATAGTTGCAACAACCAATGACATTAGGGTTATTATAGTAAAACTTGCAGACAGATTACACAATATGAGAACCCTTGAATTTATGCCTGAATCTAAGCAGGTTGCAATTGCTCAGGAAACACTGGATATTTATGCTCCACTTGCAAACAGGCTTGGAATCAGTTGGATTAAAAGTGAATTGGAAGACCTTTCACTAAAATATTTAAAACCTGCGGAATATGAAAATATAAGGAAAAAAATCGAAGAGATTCACGGAGAAAAAGATAAATATATCAATGAAGTTATTAAAATCATAAGAAGAAATTTGGATTATTACAAAATAGAGGGAGAAATATCAGGAAGATTAAAACATTTTTACAGTATTTACAAAAAAATGGTTAAAAGGAACATTGATATTAGCCAAATTTACGATATTCTCGCTTTTAGAATAATTGTAAAAACGGTTCAGGATTGCTATCAGGTTTTAGGGATAATCCACTCGCTTTGGAAACCAATACCGGGAAGATTCAAAGATTTTATTGCAATGCCCAAGAGCAATATGTATCAATCCCTTCATACAACCGTTATAGGTCCTTTCGGAGATTTTATAGAGATTCAGATTAGAACTGAGGAAATGCATAAAATAGCGGAAGAAGGTATTGCCGCACATTGGCTTTACAAGGAGAACAAAACCAAAGACGACGAGAGTTTCAAGGTTTTTAACTGGCTCAGGCAGGTAATGGAGCTTAAAGACGATATAGGAGACGCCAATCAGTTTTTTTCAACTGTTAAAAGCGAGGTTTTATCTGATTCGGTGTATGTTTTTACTCCTGCAGGAGAGTTAATAGAGCTTCCACTTGGAGCCACTCCCATTGACTTTGCCTATGCAATACATACAGGTGTGGGAAACAAATGTATAGGAGCAAAAGTTAACGGCGCAATTGTTCCGTTGCGATACCAGTTGCAAACAGGAGACAGAGTTGAAATTATTACGTCAAAAAATGCAAAACCGAATAAAGACTGGCTGCAATTTGTAAAAACTTCAAAAGCAAGAAACAAAATCAGACAATTTATAAAAAAAGAAAGTTTTGATGCAAATGTAAGCATAGGAAAGGCTTTGCTTGAAAAGGCTCTTGCTGAACACAAATTAGAGATAGATAACATAAAAAAAGATAAAGAGCTTCTTGAAGTTGCCAAAGATTTCAATTTTGTTGACATTGACACATTTCTTGCATCAATAGGCTACGGAAAAATCTCTCCCAAACAGGTTGTTAACAGATTACTGCCTGAAGATGTTAAGAAAAAAGAGATTAAAACCCACAAAACTGGAAAAACGGAAAAAAGCTTTACAGGTGTTGTTATAGATGACGAGAGTAATTATATGGTTAATTTTGGAAAGTGCTGCAATCCTCTACCTGGAGAGGATATAATAGGATTTATCACACGTGGCAAAGGAGTTACTGTTCATTCTGTTAATTGTAAAAACATTCCCAATCTTGACCCCGAAAGATTGATAAACGTAAAATGGGACGAGTCAAATGTTGGCAAAAGAATTGTTAAGCTTAAAGTAATTGCAAAAGACAGAAAAGGACTTCTTCTTGAAATGACCAATGTTATATCGGACATTGGCTTAAACATGACCAATGTTCATATTGATACAACTGAAGACGGCAGAGCTATTTCATATTTTTACATAGAGATGAAATCAAGCAGCGAATATAAAATTCTTGTGAACAGACTACATAAAGTGCCCGGGGTTTTAACAGTTGAAAAAGCCTGATATTGCGGTTTTGTAATATTTTATGAGAATTTTTCCAATACTTTTTCAAGCTCTTCAACTTTAAAAGGTTTGGGCAGAAAACCTGTCATTCCTGCTTTAAAGCATTTTTCCCTGTCTTCTCCCATTGCATTTGCAGTAAGTGCATATACCGGTATATGAGGTTTTATTTTTTTTATCCTTTTTGTTGCTTCAAAGCCGTCCATTACAGGCATGTTAATATCCATTAAAATAAGGTCGAACTCTTCTTTATCCGCTAATTCCACAGCTATTTTACCGTTGTCAGCAATTTGAAAGTTTGTATAACCAAGTTTTGTCAATAGATTTTTTATCATTATCTGATTCATTTTGTTGTCTTCAGCAATAAGTATTTTAACTTTTTTGTTTTCAGGTTTTTTTAATATGCTAATTTTTTCATTTTTTTCCTTTTTTTCAAAAACAGAACAAATGTCTTTTAAAAATTCACGTTTTAAAATAGGCTTGTATAGAACTTTATCAAAATTTTTATAATCCTCAAGAGATATTATTTCCGAAGACAAAGCTATGATTCTTAAATCTTTATAATTGTAGCGTAATTTTTTTGCAAGCTCTATACCGTGTATTTGAGGCATCCTTATATCTGTAATTATAACATCTGGTTTTATCTCCTCTTTTTCAATCCATTTTAAAAATTTTAAAGGGTCATTAAATAATTTAATTTTAAATACATATTTTGACAATATTTTTTTTGCAATTTCAAGATTGATTCTGTTATCATCAATAATAGCAACATATTTATTTTTTAATTCCTTTGTGCAAATTTCTTCTTTTTTTAAATCATTTTCGGCAGTTGCTTTACTTTTTTCGAATTTTAAAGTGAAATAGAATGTTGTGCCATAGCCCGGCTTACTTTCAACCCATATTTTGCCACCCATTTTTTCTATTAATTTTTTTGTAATGGCAAGTCCCAAACCTGTTCCACCATATTTCCTTGTAATGGAAGCATCTTCCTGAGAAAAGCTTTCAAATATTTTGTCTATGTTTTTAGGAGCAATCCCCTTTCCTGTATCCCTGACATAAAAAAGAATTTCGTAGCTGTTTTCTGTAGTATTCTGTATTTTAGCGCTTATTTCTATGAAGCCTTTTTCTGTAAATTTATACGCATTGTTAAGGATATTTATTAAAATCTGTTTTACTCTGAGTTGGTCTCCTTTTACATTGGGTAAATCGTCCTCTATATTTACTATATATTCCACATTGGTTTTCATTTTTGATTTCATTATTTTGGAAACTTCTTCAAGGAGAGTGTCAAGGTTGAAATCTCTATTTTCAAGCTCCAATGCACCACTCTCTATCTTGGCTATATCAAGTATCTGATTAATAAGTTCAAGAAGATGCTCTCCTGATTCAAGAATATATTTGACATATTGTTTATGTGAGTCGTCAAGCCCATGAAATTCTTCCATTATTTGGGCAAATCCGAGAATAGCATTAAGAGGAGTCCTAATTTCGTGACTCATATTGGCAAGAAACTCTGACTTTGCCTGATTAGCTTCATCAGCTTTGATTTTGGCAACATACAGTTTATAAGCCATTTGATAAACACTGTTTAAAAGTATGCCAAATTCATCCTTCCTTTTTGAAACAAGTTCAGGTAACTCCTTATTATGAATAATCATGTTTGTTACATTCATAAGTTTATTAACAGGTCTTAATATATCCACTATTATTAAATACATAACAATTGTAAATAATACGCAAATCCCTAAAATCGAAAAAATTGTATAATTGAAAAGAATATGCAGATTCTCGTCAAGCTCTCTTGTTGTTCTTAAAATTTCAAGCACAGGCTGATGTGAAAAATCATTCCCGAGTAGAGCTATATTACGTATTGGAAAAGAGTAAGCGAAAAATTTTTCATTTCTTTCTATTTTTATAAATCTAATTGAAGTGGTTGGAGGAACTGCTCTGTATTTTTCTGAATAAAATAGATGATAGTTGCCCCCGAGCAATTTGTTATTGAGCCAGATTGTTGCAAAAATTCCTGCATTGCACATTGTAAGAATGTCGTTAAAAAAACTGTCGGAAGGATAAGGCACAGCCACTGCCATTGAGCCGCTTTTATAGTTAATATACATATTTCTTTTGCTTATTAAATAAATAC
>CAZLFW010000140.1:0-2854 GCA_964559045.1 uncultured bacterium | reverse complement strand
TTTACACAGCCGGGGAACAATCTTTTGAAACCTTATCTTCAAAGCAAAATATCGGAAAAAATAGGAATGCCTGTTGAAATAGAGGATTTTACTTTAAGGACTTCTTTTATAAAATTGTATCTGAATTCTCCGTCAGCGTTAAATGTAAAACTTGTTTCGAAATTTACCATTTTGGGAAAAGATGTTGACGGTAAAATCAATATTAATATTTTGGATTTTACAAAATTAAAGAAATTCACCAACAGGATATTAAAAGGGAAATGTAATGTTAACGCCAATTTTAAAGGAAATGTCGAAGGAAAACTTCACGTTGACATATCCACAGATATTTTCAAAGGTGACACACGTGCCAAAATAACAGTTAACGGAAAGAAGCTTGACAAGCTCTTTTATGAAGCCAAAAAACTTAAAATAGACGAGATTCTTTATTTCCTCAATATTAAAAAATATGCAAGCGGTGTTATTGATTCTTTCGGCAAGTTTGATATGGTTGCTCAGAAAGGAAATGCAAAAACACTATTTGCAGGTAATTTATCCAGTCCTTTAATGAAAAAAGATTTTAACATTGATTTGCCCGGAACTAAATTCAAAGGTGAAATTATAAAAAAATTGTCTGATAATAAACTTGGTATTCTTGCAAATATATATACCACTCTCGGAAATTTGTTTCTTGATAAAACTTATTTGAATTTGAAAAATAGCAGTTTGGTATCACATTATCTTCTGAAGGTTGATAACCTTGCAATTTTTAACAAAATGACAAATCAGAACCTGCAAGGAAAGGCTTCTGTTAACGGTAATTTGAAATTCCAAGACAAAAATGACATTTATACCAAAGGTATTGCAAAAATAAATAAAAACAGTTTCGATTATGTGCTTACATATCCCGAACTGGTTGTTACATGTAAGAGATTTGATTCCATTGATATTCTTAAAACTCTTTCAATGCCTCGTATATTCAAAACTTATGCTGATATAAAGTTAAATTATAGTGTTACTAATAAAACAGGAAAACTAAAAGTTACTTTTGCTGAAGGTATTTTACAAAACATAAGGCTTTTTAATATTATCAAAAAAATCACTGGCATTGATTTGTCTCTTGAAGTTTACAGAAACGGTTATTTAACCACTGACATTGATGATAAAATTTTAAACAGTGTATTTGAGTTAAAAAGTAAAAACAGTGTAATTTCTTCTAAAAAAACGATTTTAAATATTGACAAATCCACCATTGATTCGGAGATTAACATAGAAGTTATAGGTATCCCTTTGAAAATTTTCTTAACAGGAAATATGAAAAAACCGGATGTTAAAACAGATTTTTCCGAGGTTCTAAAAGCAAAGTTCAAAAAATTGCCTAATGTAAAAGAGCTTAATAAAATAAATGATTTAAAAAATATAAAGAAAAATTTAAAAAAAGGCTTGGGAAAAGATTTGAATAAAAATATTAAAGACATTAAAAAAGGTTTTAAAAGTTTTTTTAAATAAAAAATTACCCATTTTTAGGATATGCTTTAATCATTATATCTTGTCCGAATCTTTTGATTTTTTTAATGTATAGTTTGTAAGGTTCACTTAAAGAAAAAAGGTGGGACCCTCGGAACATAGGAACAGAATTGTTCCCTCCTAAGATTTTATTGGCAAAAAAAACGTATAATTTATCTACTTTACCGAATTTTAAAAGATTTGAATTTAACATGGAGCCACCTTCGGCAAATATATTGTAAATTCCTTTTTCATAAAATATTTTATCTATTTCAGAAAGGTCAAGAATGCCATTTTCTGTTTCAGGAACAAATATTTTTTTTATATCTTGAAATTTATTTTCTCCTTTATTTTTTTCACTTGTGAGAAATACAATAGAGTCTTTGTTTTTAAAAATATTCAAATTTGTGGAAAAATTCAAACTTTTTGAAACAATAATTTTTAAAGGCTCTTTTAAAATTTTATTATTTTTCCTGACATTCAGCAATGGATTGTCATTCCTAATCGTGTTACCTCCAACCATAACAGCGTCTGAAAAAAATCTTAATTTATGGACATATTTTCTGCTCTCTTCATTTGTTATCCATTTGGAGAATCCTGTATGTTCCGCTGTTTTTCCATCCAAAGTGGCGGCGATTTTGAGCGTTATAAAGCTTTTTTTTTCGGTAATGAGCTTTATAAAGGCTTCGTTGATTTCTTTACATTTTTCTTCCAGAATACCGGATGTTACGTTAATTCCGTTTTCAATTAATTTTTTTATTCCTCTTCCTGAAACTTTGGGATTAGGGTCTTTTATACCTATGAATACATTTTTAATTTTAGACTTTATTATAAGCTCGGCACACGGAGGAGTTTTTCCGTAGTGAGAGCAGGGCTCCAGATTTACATAAAGGTCGGAATTTTCAACCGACTCGGAAGCATTATTGATTGCTTCTGCTTCTGCATGGGGAAAACCGAATTTTTTATGAAATCCTCTTCCTATTATTTTTCCGGATTTTACTATAATTGCTCCCACAAGAGGATTGGGAAGGGTGTTACTGCCTGCTTTTGCAGCAAGTTTTAAGCATTTGCTCATCATTTTTTCATGTAAATTCATTAGGATACCCTATAAAATTAAATTCGAATATCGAAACTCGAAATCCGAAACATGTCAGCTCAAAGTTATTAGTTCAAGGTTCAAAGTTATGACATATTATAATTTATAGTAATTGATTGTAATTAGTTATATTTAAAACTACTAAATCCCGTAAGGGCAATTCATGAATTGCCCCTACTATATCCTAACATCATGTGAAACGTTTTTATCGTATAGAATTTTTAATCCTTCCAATGTTAAAAATTCGTCAACAGTATCTATTTCCGTAACTTC
>CAZLFW010000139.1:0-2684 GCA_964559045.1 uncultured bacterium | reverse complement strand
AATGTTATTTTACAAATGTCAAGAAAAAAGTTTCGTAGATAGGAAAAAAAATATTGACCACTCTGATACAGGCTTAAGAATAAATTTGATAATTGAAAAAATTAATTTGGCAAAACTGTTAAATTTTATATTGTCATTAACATAGGTATATTTTATAAATTCAGCTTGATTTATAAAATATTTGAATTGGACTTAAATAATCGTGTTATGATAAATGATTCTGAAATTTTAAATGGGCTCTTCGCTATTTGTATTTAATGCAGCGAAGATTCTTCTTTTTGTGTTATTTAAATTGTAAAACTTGATTCCTAAGGAGGTTACGGTGAAAAAGGCATTGATTTTATTTGTTTTTGTTTTTTTATTTAACTCTTTTTTATTTGCATCCGAATATGAGTTGAGAATCTCGGGAGGGACAGCTCATATTCCAATAATGAAAGATGTTGCCAAAACATTTATGTCTGAAAATAAAAATGTGAAAGTTGTTATTTCCGGAGGAGGAAGCGGAGTCGGCATAAAACAAGTTGGATCCGGAATTGTGGATATAGGTAATTCCGGAAGAGATTTAAAGAAAAGTGAAATAGAAAAATACAACCTTGTCCCTTATAAAATTGCAATTGACGGTATTGCCGTTGTTGTAAATCCTTCCAACAGAATATCCGATTTAACTTTGGAGCAGGTTAAAGAAATTTTCAAAGGTAAAGTTAAAAACTGGAAAGAATTAGGCGGAGTCGATGCAAAGATAAATGTTTATACAAGAGACAGACAGAGCGGCACGAGAAAAACTTTTGAAAAGTTGGCTCTCGGTAAAACAAAGATAACTTCAAAAGCTCTTATTGTGAGTTCAAACGGAAATATGAAAGTAATGGTTGGACAAGACAGAAATGCAATAGGTTATCTTTCAGTGGGATATCTTGACAAGAGCGTAAAAGCTCTGAAAATTGACGGAATTTATCCGAGTCTCGAAAATATTAAATCGGGTAAATATAAAATTCAAAGGTATCTATACATGATAACCAAAAAGAATCCTTCCGATATTGCAAGTAAATTTATTGATACGGTTCTTTCCGACTACGGACAGAGCGTAGTAAAAAAACATAATTTTATCCCAGTGCGGTAATGGCGGACAAATTTTTAAAATTTTTTTCTTTTTCTGTTTTTGCAATAATATTAATTTGTCCTTTGATTTTTTTATACTATTCTTTACCTTTGATTAAGTCCGTTTCATTGTCTGATATTTTATTTTCGTCATGGGACCCTGACAGCAACAGGTTCGGTTTGTCCGAATTTATTGCTGTCTCCTTTTTTATTGCAGTTTTAAGCACAATGCTCTCTTTTCTGTTAAGTTTCGGAGTAGCAATAAAAATATATTTTTCCAAAAACAAAATTTTAAAAAACATTATTACTTTTATGACAGGCATTCCAACCGTTGTTTACGGATTTTTCGGTATAGTGATTCTTGTGCCTGTAATTAGAGAGCATACTCCGTCTCCTTCCGGATTGTCAATACTAACCGTTGTGATTGTGCTTTCTGTTCTTATTTTGCCTACAATTGTTCTTTATATTGTTGAGACTTTCAATTCATTGCCCAAAGATATAAGGGAGACCGCATTGTCTCTCGGAGCAACAGAGGAGCAATTTATTGTAAAAGTGTTGCTTCCTTTTTCAATGAAAGGAATAGTTACCGGTTTTATTCTCGGTTTCGGAAGAGCGGTTAGCGATACTATGATTGCTTTAATGCTTTCAGGTAATTCTTTCGGCTTTCCCGACTCTGTATTTGCTCCCGGAAGAGCATTGACTTCTCATATAGCTCTTTTAATGCCCGGAGAATTCGACAGTATTGAATTCAAATCCATATTTTTTTCCGCTTTTGTTTTTATACTTCTTATTTTGTCTTTGAATATTTTATTAAGAAAACTGGATAAATGAAAATTTACGCAAATTTGGCGACATTTTTTTTGATTTTACTGATTTTTTTCTTGTCCTCGGTTTTGTTTGAAAATATAGCTGAGATAAAAAATTTCGAGCAAGTTGCCAAAGAGCTTGCCTACCCGATTGCAGGCTCTTTTTTAATAACATTTTTTTCCGTTGCAGTAGCCTTCCCCGTAGGAGTGATAAGCGGTATCTATATAAACGAATACGCCAACGGGCGTTTTCGTGAATTTCTTGTGTTTGTATTCAGAGTATTAAGCGGTATTCCGAGTATTCTTTACGGATTATTCGGATTTGTAATAATTTTGACTTTGAATCAAATATTAGGGACAAATTTAAGAACTTGTTTTTTAATTTCCGGATTATCTCTTGCCTTTTTGGTGCTTCCGTATATTGTCCATGCAACTGTGATGGGATTTAGCCAGATTGATAATAATGTGAGGCAACTTCCTCTTTCTCTCGGAGCAAAGAAGCACGAAGCTGTTTTTAAGGTTTATATATTCGAAGCATTGCCGTCCATTTTATCGGGAGTTAGCCTTGCAATAGGAAGGGCGGCTGAAGATACTGCGGTTATTATGCTTACAGGTGCTGCCGCTTTTGCCGGATTGCCGGAATCTCCTTTTTCTTCTTTTGAAGCACTGCCGTTTTTCATTTATTACAATTCAAAAGAAAATTTAACACCTGAAACGGTTAAAAGTATTTATCTTGCAGCATTTATAACGGTTTTACTTTCTGGGAGTTTCATAATATTTTCA
>CAZLFW010000138.1:0-2721 GCA_964559045.1 uncultured bacterium | reverse complement strand
AATATCCTGAATTCAGCGTTCATTTTGAAATAGTTCATATGACGGAATTTCTTTTTCAGTTAATAAATGAGGGGAGGCTTGAGATCACAGAAGAATTTGCAAAAAAAATTACGTATCATGATCCTTGTTATTTGGGACGTCACAATGGAATATATAATGAGCCGAGAGAAACATTGAAAAAAATTCCGGGATTGAATTTGATTGAAATGGAAGACTCTTTTGAAAACAGTTTGTGTTGTGGCGGAGGCGGAGGCAGAGTATGGATGGAAACTCTTAAAGAAGAGAGGTTCTCAAATATCCGTATTGAGCAGGCTGTTTGTTCAGGTGCCGATATTTTGGTAACAGCATGTCCTTATTGTATAGCAATGTTTGAAGACAGTAGAGTTGTAATGAATTATGAAGATAAGATAGAGGTTAAAGATATTACCGAGATAATCGCTGATGTTATTTGTTGAAAAAGTTAATTGCAGAAAATTTTCAAACGGTAAATGGAACAGTGCCAAAGTATCTGTTCCTAAAGAGATTGAACTGAGTATTAATGTAAATCAAAAAAGATTTGTTTCGATTTTGTCTACTCCGATAAAAACGGAGTATCTTGTTATTGGTTTTTTGTATTCGGAGGGAATAATTTCTAATCTTGATAATATTGAATCAATAACAATTAACGAAGAGCAATCAAGTGTGGATGTCTGTTTGAAAAATAAAAAAGCAATGCCTGCTGAAAAAATATTTGCTTCCGGTTTTGGGAAAGGTGTAATATTTAAAACAGATGGTAAAAAAATCAAATCTGATTTATCGGTTCAATCGGAGCAGATTTTATTATTAATGGAGCAACTTAATAAACAAATGGAGATTTATCAAGTAAGCGGCGGTGTTCATGCATCTGCTCTGGCTGATAAAGCGAGTTTGATATCAATTGCCGAAGATATAGGGCGACATAATACTCTTGATAAAATACAGGGTGAGTGTTTAAAAAAAAGCATTGCAACAAAAGACAAAATAATATTAACAACCGGACGAATATCTACGGAAATGCTTTTAAAATCATCTAAAATGGAAATTCCGATTGTTATTTCTATGAAATCGCCAACAGGGAATGCTGTGTCTCTTGCGGAGCATCTTGACATTACTCTTGTGGGACATGCAAAAAGAAACAGTTTTATTGTATATACTCATTGTAAGAGAATTAAATGATTAATAAATGGAATATATTTGATTTAATAAAAGTGTTGTTTTTAAAATCAATGAAATTTTTGGAGGGAGATAGAAGTGAATATAGAATCAATTGAAGGTCAGATGTTGCTTCAGAGGTTGAAAGAGAAAAACCTTGGCGATGTTATGGTTATAGGGGGAGGTATCAGCGGCATTCAAGCATCGCTTGACCTTGCGAACTCCGGTTTTAAGGTTTACCTTGTTGATAAGGGACTCTCCATTGGCGGCCATATGGCTCAGTTGGACAAGACATTTCCTACAAATGAGTGCTCCATCTGAATACTTTCGCCAAAACTGGTCGAGGTCGGCCGTCATCAAAATATAGAAGTTTTAACATACACGGAAGTGGACAGGGTATCCGGTGAGCCTGGTGATTTTACTGTCAGGCTTAACAGAAAGGCAAGATATATAAGGGAAGATCTTTGCACGGGATGTTCAACATGTGTTGAATATTGTCCTGTATTGGTTCCCGATCCTTTTAATCAGAATTTAAACAGCAATAAAGCTGTTCATATATATTTTTCTCAAGCTATTCCGCTTATTACTTATATTGATCCTAATGAATGCCTATATCTTAAAGAAAAAAAATGCGGTATTTGTGAGAACGTATGCGATATTAACGCAATAGATTTTACTCAAAAAGATGAGTATGATGAAGTTAAAGTGGGTGCAGTAATCCTTTCAATGGGCTTTGAGCCTTTTGATCCTAAATTAAGAAGTGAATACAAATACGGTGTTTATGAAAATGTGGTAACAAGTATGGATTTTGAACGAATGTTAAGCTCCACGGGCCCGTATGAAGGAGAGATATTAAGATCGTCCGATTTAAAACACCCTAAAAAAATTGCATGGCTCCAGTGTGTCGGTTCAAGGCAGCAGCTTGATGGAGCAAACAGCTACTGTTCCTCCGTCTGTTGTATGTATACACAAAAACAGGTTATTTTAACAAAAGATCATTATTCAGATTCTGAATGTGTTATTTTTCATAACGACATTAGAGCTTACGGAAAAGATTTTGAAAGATATTACGAAAGAAGCAAGAGTTTGGAAAATGTTCGTTTTATAAGGAGTTATGTGACTATTTCCAAAGAAGACCCTGAAACTAAAAATGTTACAATACGTTATTCCACTGCTAATGATGGTGTTAAAGAGGAAGAATTTGATCTTGTTGTGTTGTCGGTTGGCCTGAATCCTCCTGAAAGCGGAAAAGGCTTGGCTGAAAAATTTGGTATTGAATTGATTCCACACGGATTTTGTCAAACAGAAGATTTTAATTTAATAAAAACCAGCCGGGAAGGTATTTTTGTAAGTGGTGCTTTTCAAGGGCCTCTTGATATACCTGAATCTGTATTTACTGCAAGCGGTGCAGTATCTCAATGCGGAGAGTTTTTAAATTATCGGAGAGATAAGCTGACTGTTGACAGAGAATATCCTGAGGAAAAGGATGTTAAGAATGAAGAACCTAGAGTGGGTGTATTTGTGTGCCATTGTGGCGCCAATATAGGCAGG
>CAZLFW010000137.1:0-16980 GCA_964559045.1 uncultured bacterium | reverse complement strand
ATATATGTTATCATGTAGAATCAACTAATGTCATATCCGTATTTATCACAAGCTATTTCTATTGCCTCTATATCAACGAAAGCATCAATGCACCCATGATCCTGAGCTCCTTGTTGTGCTGTTTTAAATTTTAGTTCAATTGCACAGGAAACATTTCAATTTATATAACCGCAAAAAACATAAAAGTCAAAAAAAATTAAAATAATTTGACCTATTAAACGCTTTGATATATTTTAAAAATTATGAAAAACAAAAGCCAAGAAGCTTATGAAAAATATTTAAAAATTATAGAGATTGTTAAAGATGATGATATAGCGATAAATCTGCTTAACCATCTTATAAATAAAATCTGTGAGATATATAAATTATCTGCAAAAAAATCAAAGCAAGAAAAAGAAGAAAGTCAGAAAGCATTGGATAAAAAAAAAGAGCGGGATGCCCCGCTCTTTTAATTTTAGAATTTGTAGGTAATTCCGATATTAGCCGAATAATAAGCTCCGTCTAAATCTCCGTAAGCATAGGGCTCATCATCGGTGTAATCGGTATAATTAAAAACACCGTAAATTCCTACTGTTTCAGAGATATCAAATGATACGTTAAACGTTAAATCGAAAATGGAATAATCCAAGTCCGAATATTCGTCATATCCTGTATAGTCGAGAGTTTTCCCATCAGAGCTTATAAATACAATATAGAATGAAGGTGATGATGATTGATCTCCGTTAAGGAATGCAGCAGGTGCTGAAAAATGAGGTGTATCCATACCGCTTTCACCTATTGTATAATTGGCGCTTAAAGAAAGCTTCAGCTTATCCGTAGGAGTAAAATCTAAGCTTCCCATAAATACATGGGCTGTTTCTTCATATTCAACTTTATCACATCCCGGACCAACCTGGTCCGTGAAAACATGGCCGCCTCAGCCTGCATACAAACTTACACTTAGCTTTGACTCGGTTGTTGCTTTTTCGTAATTATAACCGAAGCTAAACGCCAATTTCTCTGAAAGCATTAAAGTCCCGTCAAATCCGAGAGTTAAACCGTCATATTCCCAATCTGTGTTTCCCTCATCATTTTCCGAATCAGTATACTTTCCTATAAATCCTATTGAAAGATTTGTAAGAGGTGTCCAGCTTAAGTTCAAAGAATAGTTGTAAATTTCCGAAGGTGAATTTGAGCCGGTATAAGACCTTTTGTCATATACAAGAGGATAAGCAGCTTTACCCCCTCCTCCGTAAAGCAGTGAAGGATCTTTTGTTGAAGTGATTTCTATACAACCTGCTTTCGGTTTAGCAAAAGGATTGTCAATATTTGAATATTTAAACTTGAATCTACCTGATAAACTGTTCATCGGTTTAAAATCCAAACCTGCTTTTACAGTGCTTTTTTCTGTTTTGGTATCTCCGGGATATACATGATAGTAATCTCTGTCTATACTTTCATATTCATATCCCAATCTGAATTTTAACCTGTTTTTCATCATTCTGTAAACAGCATCTATACCGAACACATACTGCTCTCTGTCATAAGTTGATTCTCCTTCAACATCAAATTCAACCACTTTACCTGTATTGTTATAAAAATAAGTTTTTGTAAAATCATAATTAACGTTTCCAACTCCCGGAACATTAATTGCAGGCTGTCCCGGTTGAAACCAGTAAGCATCTGATTTTTGTAATTTTGCATCAACATTATCCCTGTCAAGCTCCAAATATCTGAATTTAGTGCTCAAAGTAAGCTTTCGATTTAAAAGGTTAGTTGTAAATCTAAGATTAAGAGCATCTTGGTCAAGGTCTATGTTAGCTCCTCCGTAACTGTCGTTATTTGAAATCGTGCTTGATGTGTAAGATGCTGCAAGTGTGGAATAATATGGCAAATCAAGCTTTAATTTAAATGTATCAAGGTGTTTGTCGGATTCAGGAGTTTTTGCCACTTCCGAAGTTGTTCCGTAGGTTTCAGAATTGAGTCTCGGAGAAAAAAGCGCATATTTGTCAGGCTTTGAGCCTTTTAAACCTTCAACTGAATCAAACTTGGTTGATATAGCTTTGTTACTCACATAAAAATCTCTATACATGTGAGTATAACTGAAAGAAACTATTCCTCCTGTAAAAGAAACACCTGCTGAAATATCTCTGGTGGTTTCGTCAATCTTCTTTCTGAGTCCTCTAACATGGCAAACAGTGCATTTACCAACCATAGCTGTTTTATGCTCATACCCGTCTCTGTTCTCCCATCTTCCTGAAAGGTGGAACTTTAAGGTTTCAAGACCTGGCATTGCAAACGAAGCATTTGTTTTTATTTCGCTTCTTTTGATATAATAATCTTTGTCAACAGCGGTTGCATCTTGCTCAAATCCATACCACTGACCTCCCGGAGAAGTTACAGTATCATCTGCAATAAATTTATTCACACCGTAAACCTTTCCGTCTGGATTAGGATCAAATGGAATTTTTCCAGTAGCAACAGCAGGTGAAAAATTATTTTCATCATACTGAATAAACAGAGTATCATAGTCTTTTCTGTGAAATAATTTATTATAATTAAAATCCACGTCCAAGTGCCTCTGCAAATTCCCTTTTACTTTAATTTCATTGGTATATTCACCTTCATAGCTACCGTTCACATAAATATCCGAAGAATCATTAAAAGCATCAAGATTAAAATTTAATGTGGGAGATGCCTCATCTTCGGAATATTCAGCAGCTCTGTCCAATTTGTCATTATCTCCCTGAAAAAAGGCACCTAAACCTATTGAACCCTTCATGTTTTTTTCCGCTGCCGCAACAGGTAAAGCAGCAAACATGGTTATTGCAAGTAATAATATCATATATACGATTTTCTTCATTATCATCCCCCCCTTTATCTAGTTAATCCTCTACCATGACTTGGAACAGATAGAGACGGCAATTCCGAACCGTGTACCGACGGATGGCAAGTTGTGCATTTGGTTCCCATAAACATCTGAGTGGTTCTTAAATTCTTTTTCTTTTCAAGAATCTGATTTGTTTTTGCAGAATCAGTAGCAGGATTTAAATATTTCATACCAGCTGTATTCGGTGACTGAATAGCTGTATGAAAATGGAGGTCATGACATTGTAAACATAGAAAAGGTTCATTCTGTTTTAACAGGTTATTGGCAACTGTCCCGTGCGGCTCATGACAAATGGTGCAATCTTCCACAACAGGAGAATGCTCAAAAGTAAACGGTCCCTGATATCTTGTATGACAGTTCAAACATAAATCATTTAATCTTTCATCAGTTTTCAAATTATTCATTACACTGCCGTGATTTGCGTGACAGTCTGAGCAAACCATCTTCCCTTCTTTAACAGGATGATTCGTAGGATAATAAGATTTAGCTTTTATATCCCTGTGACAGGAATAACAAAGTCCCGGCTCTTTTTTTGCAAGCAAAGCCTCGTTATGATTGTTGTGAACCTTATGACACGATACGCAGCTTACATCATTTAAAGAATGTTCCGAACCGTTCCAATCCTGATGCTCATCTCCTGTATGGCATCTTAGGCAAATGGAGCTCGCTTCAACAGCATCCACTTTCTTGGGATTAATTATTTTGGAAGGGTCTTCCACTTCAACATGAATGCTTCCAGGTCCATGACAGGTTTCACAACCTGTTTCTCCAATAGGAGTTTCACCGGCAATGATTCTTCCGTGAACATTTGATTTAAAACCTGCAACCAAATCTTCATGGCAATCTGCACAAGCTTTTGAACCCACATTTTTGGCTCCTGCAGCGGCAACAGGCATTTTCATAACGCATTTTCTGGTGTGCTGCATATTTTGAGAACATGCAAACAGCAGCAGAAAAGAAACAGCAAATACACTGAACATTAAATATTTTCTCATCATTCCACTCTCCCTCTCTTTTTGTTTTTTAAGAGTAATCTCTTTTTTTTAAACATTCACCTCCTTTCAAATCTGCCATTATTTTTTAATTCACATTACTTAATATAGTATATTTATTTTCTTTAATTTGATTGTGAATTGTTTATTAATAAAAGTTTCACAATATGTCAAGTTAAAATTAAATTTTTAACAAAGTTTTTTAAAATTTTTTTAATCTTTAAAAGCGTTACACTGCATTTTTTATATTTTAATATTAAAATTTTGTGCATTCTTTACCAGTTTCACTCCTTTAGAATGGTAAATAAAAACTCATTCTAACTCTGAACAGAGCAGAGGGAAGGTTGTTTTTGTATTAATATTATTGCATCATAGTTAGTCGAAACCTGCAAAAAAAAAGCGGGGATAACCCCCGCTTTTTACAATTCAATACATTTAAAAAACTATTTCATAAATAAACTCAGAAAATAGCCTCCTGCAATTGCAGAGCCAACAACACCGGCAACATTGGGACCCATTGCATGCATAAGAAGAAAATTTTGCTTGTTTTCTTTTTGCCCGAGATGCTGGACAATCCTCGCAGCCATTGGCACTGCTGAAACACCGGCAGCTCCAATAATGGGATTAAAAGGCTCTTTGGAAATTTTAGAGTAAATTTTACCCATAATAACTCCACCTGCTGTCCCAATTGCAAAAGCAACAAGCCCGAGAATCAACACCAACAAAGTCTTTGTCTGCAAAACAGCTTCCGCAGGCATTGAAGCGCCTATACCAAGCATTAACATAATTGTAACTATATTCATTAAAGAATTCTGCGCAGTTTCCGACAATCTCGGAACAACTCCCGACTCTCTGAAAAGATTTCCAACCATCATCATCCCTATGAGAGGCGCTGATTTAGGCATAATAAGCACAACAAGAACCATTGTAATTATAGGAAACAAAAGTTTTTCAGTCCTTGATACGGGCCTTAACATAGGCTTCATATAAATCTGCCTTTCTTCTTTTGTTGTCAAAGCATTGATAATAGGAGGCTGAATAACAGCAACCATTGCCATGTAAGAATATGCGGCAGTGGCGGTAATTCCCATAATTTCGGGAGCCAATATACCTGTTGTGTATAAAGTGGTAGGACCGTCAGCACCTCCTATAATCCCTATTGAACATGCTTCAGGAATGGAAAATCCCAATACAACTGCACCGAGCATTGCAAAATATATCCCTATTTGAGCTGCCGCACCAAGTATAAAAGACCGAGGATTAGCAATTAACGGACTGAAATCAGTCATTGCACCTATGCAGAAAAATATAAACTGAGGCAATATTGTCCACTGATAAAGACCGTATTTTAAAATAATTCCAAGCACTCCCGCTTGTCCGGGACCCAATCCGGGAGCAGGCTGAGTAAGAATCCCCGTGAGAGGAAAATTCGCCAGCAACATTCCGCATCCTATGGGCAGAAGCTCATAAGGCTCCCACTTCTTTACAACTCCGAGATAAATAAATCCAAGTCCTATTAACATCATTATAACATGGGCAAGGTCAAGTTCTGCAAAACCTGTCATAAACTTAATCATTTCTTAACAGCCTCCTTCTTTTTTTCATACTTTCCCACAACTTTGCCGACAAATTCCATAATTCCGGCTAAAGCAATCATAATAATAATAACAAGAGTAAAACCAACCCCGAAAATTTTCAAAGCATTGGCAAAAGTATTTTCCATGTAAACCTCCGAAAAATTATTTAATAAAAGTATTGCAATTTAAGTGCCATTTAAAAAATACCATGATTACAATAGAAAAAAGAATTTTGTATATTTTTATCTACTACATTTCTGCATAAAAACATAAATGTATAAAATTATAAACACTACAAGAAAAAATAAAAAAGCCACAGAAAAAGATATTCTCTATGGCTGATTAAAAACAAAAAGATACTATTTTTTAGTTGGAAGTGTTGGAATAACAGGTTGCTCCTGTGATGATTTTGCAGGAACTTTCATACCTTCAACAACTGATTTTTTACCTTTTGAAACATTGTAAGACATAAAAAGGGAAATAATCATAAACACAGCGGCAAGAACAGTGGTTACTTTAATGAAGAAACCGCTTGTCCCTTTACTTCCGAAAAAAGAATCGCTTGTCCCTCCGCTTCCGAATGCAGATCCGAGATCCATGCCTGAACTTGCCTGTAATAATACAACTATTATCAGCAAGATACATATTACAATGTGAACAATTAATAATGCCGACATAAAGTTACTCCTTGTCAAAGTTTATTATTTTAATAAACTGCTCAATATTTAGAGAAGCACCGCCTACCAATACTCCGTTTACATTCTCTATTGTCATAATATTTTTAATATTTTCAGGTTTAACGCTACCTCCATATAACAATGGAATATTATTTGCAATATTTTTTTCCAAAAATTTTCTCAGCCAATTATGAACCTCTTCTATCTGCTCTCCTGTGGCGGTTTTGCCTGTGCCAATTGCCCATACAGGTTCATATGCTATTATCAGGTTCCCCAATTCGTTTATATTTTTTAAACATTCAATCAGTTGATTTTCAAGCACTGAAAACGTTTTGTTTTCATTTCTCTGCTCAAGGGTCTCACCAACACACAAAATAGTTTGAATCCCTTTATTTAGACAGGCAATAATCTTTTTATTGATAAATTCATTGGATTCGTTAAAAACATGTCTTCTTTCAGAATGCCCCATAATAATGAAATCAGCATTAACATCTTTTGCCATTTCAGGAGACACTTCTCCGGTAAAAGCGCCTTTATCTTCGTAATGGCAGTTTTGCAAACCCACCTGAATATTGTATCGGTTATTTAAAACCTTTTCTTTTACATAAGAAAAATACAAAAAAGAAGGAGCAATATAGACGTCTTTATAGGAGAAGTCTATTGAATTGTAATATGAATCTAATTTGGAAAAAAAAAGGTCAATGTCTGCAAAAAACATATTCATTTTCCAGTTGGCAGCAATAATATTTCTCATCTTATCTCCTCTTTTTGGAAAAAATTAACAACAATGTTCCAGTGCTTTAATTGCAGGCAAATCTTTACCCTCAAGCAGGTGAAGAAATGCACCGCCGCCAGTGGAAATATAAGAAATTCTGTCCACCTCACCAGCTTTATGTATTGCCACGTCAGTATCTCCGCCTCCTATAATGGTTAAAGCGTAAGTATTGGCAACACTGTGCACCATTGACATTGTCCCTCTGGCAAACTGGTCTATTTCAAAAACTCCCATGGGACCGTTCCACACAATTGTTCTGGCATCCTTGATAACTTCGGAAAAAAGTGTTGTGGTGGCAGGTCCAATATCCAAACCTATCCAATTATCAGGAATTTCTTTAATGGGAACAACTTTAATCTCCGCTGACGCACTCATCTCTCTGGCAACAACACAATCCACGGGGAGGTAAAATTTAACATCTTTCTTGTCAGCTTTCCTCATAATGTCAAGAGCTTTACCTATAAGCTCCTCTTCAACAAGAGAGTTTCCAATACTGTTCCCGAGAGCTTTTAAAAAAGTAAATGCCATGCCTCCGCCAACAATCATCTTATCAACCCTGTCAAGGAGATTCTCAAGAGCACCGAGCTTATCGGATACTTTTGCTCCACCAACTATTGAAACAAGAGGTCTCGTAGGATTTTCAAGAGCTCTTTTAAAATACATTATCTCGTCTTTCATTAAAAAACCTGCAACACAAGTTTTTACGAATTTTGTAATTGCAACATTTGAAGCGTGAGTTCTGTGAGCATTACCGAAAGCATCGTCAATATAAATATCTCCAAGTTCCGCAAGTTTTTTTGCAAATCCTTCATCATTTTTGGTTTCTCCAGCATGAAATCTTAAATTTTCAAGAAATACAACTGATTCTTCCGGTGTTTCGGAAATAACACTCTTTACTTCTTCGCCGATACAGTCATCAACAAAAACAATATCCTTTTTCAATAATCTTTCCAGCCGTTTTGCAACTATTTTCATGCTGAATTCAGGCAATTTCTTCCCTTTGGGTCTGCCTCTGTGGCTTAAGATTACAAGTTTTCCGCAGTTGTCAAGAATATAGTTAATTGTCGGGATAGCTCTTCTGATTCTAACATCATCTGTTATATTGTTATGCTCGTCAGTGGGAACGTTAAAATCGAACCTTCCGAGAATCACTTTACCTTTTATATCTTCTTCTTTCAAAGAGTCAAGAAATCGAATGTTCATTTTATCCTCCAAATATAATATTGAAGATACTTTAATAGATTAAAGCTGTTCACCTACCAATCTTGTTAAATCTATCAATCTGTTGGCATAACCCCATTCATTATCATACCAGCTCATAATTTTAATCATATTTCCATCCATAACATCAGTTAAGAGAGAATCAAATATGGATGAATAAGGATTACCTATAAAATCCGCAGATACAAGAGGTTCGTCAACATACTGCAAAATCCCTTTAAGCTCGTTTTCACTTGCATGTTTAAAAGCTGCATTAACCTCTTCCGCATTTGTCTCTTTTTCGGATTCAACAACAAGGTCAACAATTGACACATCTGCAACTGGAACCCTTATAGCCAAACCGTTTAATTTCCCTTTTATTTCAGGTATCACAAGCCCCACTGCAGAAGCAGCACCAGTTGTGGTGGGTATCATGGATAAAGCTGCTGCTCGTGCTCTTCTCAAGTCTTTCTTGTGTCTGCTGTCAAGAAGCATTTGATCCCTTGTATAAGCGTGAACAGTGGTCATCATTCCTTTAACAATTCCGAAATTCTCAAGCAGCACTTTTACCATTGGAGCAAGACAGTTGGTTGTGCAGGAAGCATTTGAAATAACATGATGATTATCTTTGTCATAAATTTCTTCATTTATCCCCATAACAATAGTGGCATCTGCTTTTTTACAAGGCGCTGAAATAACGACCTTTTTGACTCCTGCTTCAAGAAAAACAGAAGCCTGCTCCCTGTCTCTGTATTTTCCCGAGCATTCCATAACAATATCCACGCCAAGACCTTGCCAGTCAACTGTTTTAGGGTCGGTTGCCTTTATAAGTTTAACTTTTTTACCGTTAATAATAAGCTCTTTATCTCCTGCAACAACATCCCCTCCTTTATATCCCCCTGAAACTGAATCGTATTTGAAAAGATGTCTCATTGTATAAGCATCATCAGTTGTGCTTACAACTGCAATAAAATTAAAGTCTTCATTGTCTATTGCAGCTCTCAAAGCATCTCTCCCTATTCTTCCGAAACCGTTTATAGCAACATTTATCGGCATTTTCTCCTCCTCCTTAAAATGAAAAATTTATTAAAAACAAATAATTATATTGCACCGTAACTGTGAAGACCTGACAAAAGCAGGTTAACACCGAGATAAGTAAACAGCACCGAGCCGAATCCCACAATGGAAAGGAAAGCTGCTTTTTTGCCGCGCCACCCTTTGGTGAATCTTGCATGGAGAAAAGCAGCATATACAAACCATGTAATTAACGACCATGTTTCTTTGGGGTCCCAACTCCAATAAGTGCCCCATGCGTAGTTTGCCCATGCAGCACCTGTGATAATACCGAGCGAAAGCATTGGAAAACCTATGGCAATGCTTTTGTAAATAAGTTCATCCAATATTTCCAGAGACGGAATAAACTTCAGCTTTTCAGGAAATTTCATTTTTAAATAGTAGAGAATGCTTATGCCGCAGGATACTGCAAAAGCAGCATAAGACAAAAAACACGTAACAACGTGAGCGGTAAGCCAATTGCTTTGCAGTGCAGGAACAAGAGGTTCTATCTGGTTTGGCACGTAAAGAGAGCAGAAAGAAAGGGTTAACACGGGAAAAATCATTACAAAAGCGCCCATTATTTTAATTTTATAATAAAATTCGATAATAAGATAAATTAACACTGTCATAATGGTAAAAAAGACAAGCGATTCATATAGGTTGGAAAGAGGAATATGCCCGATTCCCATTGAGTAAGACTCGTTCCATCTGAGAAAAAAAGCTATTATTTGGACAACCAGCCCTGCAAATGCTGAAAAAGTTGCTATTTTGGAAGTTATCTTGTCTTTCATAAAAAAATAGATAAGATAAAAGAAAAAACTGAAAAAGTAAATAAATGTTACTATGCTGAAAAGTGCGGAGCTCTTCATAATATTTCCTCCGTATCGTTACTCTTTTTCTTCTGAAAATCGTTTAAGAATATTAAATTTTTTGTAAAATTCATCTTCAAAATTTAACTTGTTTTTCCTCATGCTTCCTGCAAAAAGGATGTCAGCTTTTTTATTGTCAGAAGAAATTCTAATCCAAAATTTTTTATGTCTTACAAAAAAAGCGAAATACAATCCCACAATCATAAGAAAACATCCGAGCCATACAATATTAACTCCGGGATCTTTGGCAACTTGCAATCCAGTGTAATATTTGAATTTGGCATTTTTTAAAAGAAGTAAAAATTTTCCGTTTCTGTTTTGGGTATCAAATTTGGGAAATTTTTTAAATACGTAAAAAGCTTTAACAGGTTTACCATTAACAAGTTTTGCAACTTGAGCTGTGGGACCGAAACCTTGGAAATTATTCGAATATTTTTGAATCACAAACGATATTCCGTCAATTCCGGTTTTTACGGGAACGCCTACTTCAACAACTCCTTGAAAAACGGTTTTACCTGTTGCACGCTCTTTTATTTCAATCTCAACCTGCTGCCCTGTGGTCCCGTAACTTGCTTGATAAAATTTTATCCTTTTATATTCAAGAGGATGATTCACCTTAATATCTCTTGTAAAGGATTTATCCTTGTCAATTATCATCACCTTGCTTCTGTATTCTTTAGGTGCTCCTCCCGGATAAAAATCAACTTTAAAGTCAAGGCATTTTATTTTAAAATCAAGGTTTTTAATACCACCTCCCTTGAGAAAAACCATATCTTTTGTCTCTCCAACAGGAATATTCAAAAAACCTTTAAATCCCCAAATACTCCCCACAATTGCACCTATGCCGATTATAATCAAACTCAAATGAACAACATAATACGCAAAATCGGCAAACTTATGCTTATTTATAAAATAATGGGTTTCCCCGTTGATTTCATTTTTTTGGAATTTGGATGACAGCTCTTTTTTTATAAAATTTTCAATTCGCTCAATTTTGAATTTTTTCAAAGAAATTTTAAAGTCTTTTTTATTAAAAAGAGTTTTTTCAAGCTCTGGAGTAAGAATAGGATTCGCTTTAAAAACTCTGTTATAAGTGGCTTTGTAATGCTTTAAGGAACAAAAAATCAAATTTAATATGAGTAATGCAAGCAAAGCCAAAAACCACCATGAATGATACATGTCAAAAATACCAAAAAAATCAAGGATCTTAAAAGTTGAAGGTTTAAAATGCGTCATATACTGGCTTCTCGGCAAGTCTTGAGGGATAACCGTCCCTATAATGGAAGTTAAAGCCAAAGAAAAAAGAGTGAAAAGGGTTAATTTTAACGAGGCAAAAAATTTAACAACAGCATTTGAACTCATACGTTACCTTTCCGAAAAAAATTGAAGGGGACTATGCCCCTTCACAATTATTAACCGTTATGACATTTTTTACAACTTGTGGGGCCTGTTTTTTTACCTGCTTTTTTCATTTTTTTGTGACAACCTTTACATTGTTTGTGAAAAGCTTTTTTAGCAGCAGGTTTTTTGCCCTCTTTTTTAGCTTTGTGACATTCGGAGCATTTTTGAGGAGTTGCGTCACCGCCTTTCCATTTGTGGTGGCACTCTTTACATCCGAATTTGTCAGCATGAAGTTTGTGAGAAAAAGTAACAGCAGGCTTTTTTTTCTGGAATTCTTTTACCGTGACTTTTTCAGGAGCAGCAGGTGCTGCGGAAAGAAACATTGCACCCATAACAACTGTAAAAGCAACGGTTACAAATATAAGCAATAATTTTTTCATTTTGTTTCACCTCCTTTCGGTAAAAATTTGTATTAATTTAAAAATTATCAAATTCATTGCCCATATACACCTTATTAAATAAGGTGTCAATATTAAAATCTTTGCTCAAAAACACGCAATATAACTGCCAAACATTGATTAAAAATTATTCATAAAAATGCGCAACTCTATTCGCATACTGCACAATCAAATCTTTGTTTACAATCTTAAAAGTCTCATCACCTATATTTTGAATTGCGTTTTTCTTAACAAATACATCTATACCAGCTTCCAGTATTTCATCAACAGAAAGGAGCAGTTTGTAATCGCTTTTTTCAGCAGTAAAAAATTTTTCGGAAAAAACCTCTCTTACCTCAGAAAGAGAAAATTGCTCCTCAGATAAATTTTTCAAAGCAACAGCCAAATGATATGTAGGTGTAACAACAATATTTTCAGATATTATACCAAGCAATTTTTTCCCTAATTCAGTTACATTGGGTATATTTTCGTATGAAATCTCCACTGGTTCAGAAATATTGATATATATTGAAGAATCTTTAACACTACCGTAAATTTTATCAAGCTCCAAGTTTTGGGTAAGCAAATCTTTCTGAGAAATATTTTTCCCTCTTAAACTTTGAACAAGCTCCAAATCCTCGGGAACAACGGTATACGAAAGTGAAATAGGGACAAAATAAGCTTTTGTTTTAAATTCTCCTACAAAATTAACAATCTCTTTTAAAAAACCGTATTTAGGAGGTAGGATTTTTCCGTCCCTTGAACGAGTTCCTTCAATATAAAAAAGAAACGGTTCATTGTGACTCCATAAATAGTAATTATATTTTTTGAATACCATATTATATAGAGGGTTGCTAAGCCATTTTACACTTCCGTGAATATAATCCCTCTGTAATTTGTAGCAATTGGCTTTGGGAAGAATTTTTCTGGAAACGCCTCTGTATAAGTTTGCCCCGGCAACAATAATGGGATGGAAAATACCTGCTTTGTTCAAAGCTATACATAACGGGATATGATCGGCATTGGAGATATGATTGGGCATAAAAAAAAGAGGATATTTCCCTTGCAGGCGCTTAACTTTCTCTACAGGCTCTTTACTTTCTTCTGTAAGCCTAAGAGATGAGTGCATATTTTTAAAAAGCAATTTGGCTATAACTTTAAAAACAATCAAAAAAGCAGGGTCAAAATCCGCAGCCATATCATTAATATAATACCTACTTAAAAAATCAATAATTTCGTCGGAGGAATCAAGGGAATCAAGAAGTCTGAGCTTTTCACGATAATCATTTAAAATTTTCAAATTCCTCTTTCTCAGAGACAGTTTTTTAATCTGCTCTTTAAAGTAGTATTTTTGCATAATTCTACATTCTTCGGCAACAAGCTTTCTTTTTATGGGACTATCTTTGAAATGCAAATTTATATCAGAACAAATTGTTTCCACAACATCTTTCTTTTTAATTCTTTCCTTGTTCAGGCAAAACAGATTTGCCATTGCCTTAACCATAGGCATTGATGTAATTTTTAATGTTTTTTCAATTAGTGTAAGTGCATTCATTTGGCATCCATAAATCTTTTATTGTTTATTTTTCAAAAATAATGCAAACTTAAATTTTAATATCTAAATCTGATACATACTATGTGTATTAAATATTGAAATTTTTTTCAAGTCTATTTCTTGACATTTAATTTTTTTTATGATTAGAAACAGCTCTCTGAAAAAAATTTGCCGTTAAGAATACGTCAAGCAGAAATGAAATATATACAAGACTTTAGGAGGAAAAAATGAAGAGGACATTTCAACCGAGCAATATAAGCAGAAAAAGGACGCACGGTTTCAGACTGAGGATGAGAACAAAAGCCGGAAAGGCTGTTATTTCGCGAAGAAGAGCCAAAGGAAGGAAAAGATTAGCTGTATAAATGATTACGGTTATCCGAAAGAATTACGTGTCAGAAAAAGGAGCGAGTTTCAAAACATAAGTAAAAACGGGACAAAATTTCAAACTGAAAATTTTATTATAATAATAGTGAGAAACAATTTAAATTATTCGAGAATAGGAATAACAGTTACGAAAAAATACGGGAAAGCACACAAAAGAAACAGGATGAAAAGGATTTTAAGAGAATTTTTCAGACTTAACAAACCCCTGTTCGGAAAAGGATACGATTTTTTGTTAATAGTGAAAAATAATTGCACATTGAGAAAACTTAACGAGGTTAGCGAGGAGTTAACTCCTTTTTTACAAAATGAAAAAATTTATAATATTTAATATAAAATTATACAAATATATCATATCTCCTTTTCTGGGAAATAATTGCAGGTTTTATCCGTCTTGCTCCCAATATGCAATTGATGCAATTGAAAAGCACGGTGTTTTAAAAGGAGCGGTAAAATCTGTTATTAGAATTCTCAAATGTCATCCTTTTCATCCAGGCGGCTGCGATCCCGCTTAAAAAGCATAATCAATCGATTAAATTTATCAAAAGGAGTTGTTAATGGAAAAAAGAACAATAATAGCTATTGTAATTTCATTACTTATACTTGTGGGGTATCAGGAATTATTTTTAAAAAAATATATAAATAAAAACAGTGTTGCAGTTGAGGATAACGTTACCCAAAAATCAATCCCCACTGTTCCCGTAAAATCTCAGCCTTCGAAGCCTGTTGTTGAAAAAAAATGCACAAACCCGCGGAAATGATAAAAAACCCCAATGAAAAATTCATAAACGTGGAAAACAAGCTTTTTAAGCTTACATTTTCAAACAAAGGCGGAGCTATTACCAAATGCGTGTTAAAAAAATATTATCAAACTGTTCACAAAAAGAAAAATGTTGTTCTTTTTGACAGAATAAAAGATTATCCCATTGAAAACCAACTTATAGTTAACAATTTTAAAATAAGAAAAGATACTATATTTAACGTTTCGGTAAAAGAGCCCAATATTGACGTATACGACAAACCTTTTACCATTATATTCACCTATACAAACGATAAAATAGCGTTGGACAAAATATTCACCGTATATCCTGACAAATACGAAATTAAGTTAAACTATGTATTGAGAAACTTAAGCAATATCCCTCTGAAAATACAAAACAGCACATTTTATTTCAGAGATGAAAAATTGAAAAAAGCCCGGTATCAATTTGAGGGTAGCTGTTTTCTCGTTGACGGTGTTCTCAAGGAAGTAAGCGTAAAAAAGATTGAAAAAGAAAAACTTGTTCAATTTACAAAAAAAGTTCAATGGCTGGGATACAGCGAAGTTTATTTCATAGCAACCATTTTAAAAAAAGAATCTTTGTTTGATGCTGCAAAAACTTACATATACAACGGCAACGTTGTTCTTGAAGGGATAAAAAAATATAACCTTAAAATAAACGATGAATTAACCGACACTGATTACATATATTTCGGTCCGAAAAAATACGATATTTTGAAAAGCTACAATGCAGGCTTGGAACGTTCAATTAATTACGGAATATTTGATTTTCTCGCAAAACCTCTTATGATTCTTCTTAACTTTTTTTACAAATACATACATAACTACGGAATTGCAATTATATTGCTTACAATTCTCATAAAACTTATTTTTTATCCTTTGACTCAAAAAAGTTACGAGTCAATGAAAAAGATGAAAGACCTTCAACCTCGTATTCAGCAGCTTAAGGAGCAGTATAAAGATAACAAAGCTCAACTTAATCAGGAAATTATGCAGCTTTACAAGCAGTATAAAGTAAACCCTTTCGGTGGCTGTCTGCCAATTCTGATTCAAATACCGGTGTTTTTCGCTTTATACAGAGCGCTCCTCGCTTCCATTGAGTTGAGGCACGCTCCTTTTATAAGCTATATTCCTTTTACCGACAAGGTGTGGCTAATAGATTTATCCGCAAAAGACCCTTACTATATAACTCCTATTTTAATGGGGCTTTCAATGTTTATACAACAGAAAATGACACCAACGGGAGGAGACGCACTTCAGGAAAAACTTATGTATTTCATGCCGATATTTTTAACATTTTTATTCTTGAATTTTCCTTCGGGACTGGTTGTTTATTGGCTTGCAAACAATATTCTTTCTATAGTTCAACAATATATGGTTAACAAAAAAATGGCAAAAAAGTAAAAGGGAGAGGATGCAATGGAGATGAAAGTATTTGAAGGAAAAACAATTGAAGATGCAGTTGAAAAAGCATCCAAAGAATTGAACATTGAAAAAAGCGAGCTTCGCTATGAAGTATTGGAAGAGGGAGGAAAAGGCTTTTTTAAGGTTTTTTCCAAGAAGCCGAGAATAAAAGTTATTTTGAAGTCAGAAACAACATATAAGGAAAAATTGGATGCAATGCTTGAAGAGGAGTTCGGAGAGCTGAATGTTTCTGCTTCGAAAATTTCGGAGAAAATTCCAACAACTGACAACACAGTTGAAGCCAAATCTGAAAAATCCTCTGATGAAGAGGTTATTGAATTCGTAAAAGAATACCTTTCCAATATGTTTAATCTGCTCGGTGTAAAAATCAGGTTTGATTACAGATTATATAAAAATAAAGTGAGTATATTGCTTTTTACCCAAGGCGATTACATAGAAACAAATAATTTTGAAGAATTTATATATTCGATTAGATACCTGCTCTCTAAAATTGTTTCCAAAAAATTTAACTCCAATTTAAAATTTGAAGTTGATATTAATGAATATGTTAAGAAAAAAATTCAAAAACTCAAACAGATAGCAAAAGAAGTTTCGGAAAAGGCAAAATCCGAACAAAAAAGCATAAAGCTTCGACCTATGTATCCAAATGAAAGAAAAGTGATACATATTGCATTAAAAAATGACAAAGATATTAAAACCGAGAGCATTGGCAACGGTGATAAAAAACAGGTTATGATTTCTCCTATAAAACATTAAAATGTGTCTCTGACTTTTATGGTTGATATTTGGATTTTTTCCAATTTAAATTTTGAATTATATTCCAAAATAAGGGGCAAACCGTAAAAAGAACATGCTTCTAACAAACAAAACGGTGTGTGCAATCTCCACACCTTCCGGTGTGGGTGGAATTGCCATAATCAGAATAACAGGTGCAGATTCTGTAAATATAATAAAAAAGATTTTTCCAATCCCTGCTGAATTCGAATCTCACAAGCTTTATTACGGATTTATAAAAGACAACTTTTCAGGAAAAGAAATAGATGAA